>NZ_JBVHYH010000091.1:0-35070 GCF_055569135.1 Kitasatospora sp. NPDC029367 | reverse complement strand
CCCCCCCCCCCCCCCCCCCCCCCCCCCCCCCCCCCCCCCCCCCCCCCCCCCCCCCCCCCCCCCCCCCCCCCCCCCCCCCCCCCCCCCCCCCGCCCGCGCTCCCCCGGACCCGTCGGCCCGGTCGCCCCAGGAGCCGGAACCGGACCCGTCCGCCCCGTCAGCCCAGGAGCCGCGACCAGAACCGGGCCCAGCGCCCCTGCGGCTCGGCGGGCCGGGTGGCCGGGGCCGGCCGGGCCGGCTCGGCGTGCGCCGGGTAGCCGGGGGCGTGCCTCAGGGGCTGGTCGGCGCTGGCCACCCGACCCTCGCGCATGATCCGGACGGTGTGCCCACCGCAGCCCGGGCAGGTCGGCTTGAGCAGCGGGGACGGCACCCGGACACCGTTGGCGTGGTACTCGAACACGATGTGGCCGTCCCGGGCGACGTGGTGCTCGATGTCGTACGCCTGCTCCCAGCCGTACCCGCAGCGCAGGCAGGCGAAGGAGTAGGCCTCCCGCACGGTCTCGACGGGAGTGTGCGCCCGCCCCGCCAGGCCGGGGGCGTTCAGCGCGTTGCCACTGCGGGGGCTACCGATCGTGTCGCTCATAGCCAACTCCCAGTGCCCGTCGGGCGCTCGCCCGGCTGGGTCTTTCCGTTCAAGGAAATGCCCGTACCGCCCTGGCTGACGCCTTTCTTGTGAAGACTTGGATGCGGGTTGGCGAGCCCTATACAAAGGGCGCGTCGGGAACCGGAATCCGGGGTCGAACCTTCATCGCAGCGGGCGTTTAGCCGGGCCTTCACTCCAAGGTACGACTCCCCGCCCGCCACGCAACCCCCGGAATTCACCCCTTTTTCAAAGCCCCGTCCAGGCCTTCCTTCTTCGCCGCGACGACCGCGTCGAAGACCTCCCGCTTGGGCACGGACAGTTCGACCGCGACCGCCGCGATGGCCTCCTTGCGCCGCTCCCCGGCCTCCTCCCGGACGGCCACCAGCCGGGCCAGCTCGGCCGGGGTCAGCTCCTGCGGCGCGGCCGGCGGGGCGCCCGCGACCACGACGGTGATCTCGCCCTTGACGCCGTCCGCGGCCCAGGCCGCCAGTTCGCCGATCGGCCCGCGCTTGACCTCCTCGTAGGTCTTGGTGAGCTCGCGGCAGACGGCGGCCGGGCGCTGCGGCCCGAAGGCCTCCGCCATCGCGGCCAGCGCCTCGGCGATCCGGTGCGGCGCCTCGAAGAAGACCATGGTGCGCGGTTCGGCGGCGACCGTGGCCAGCTGGCGGGCCCGGTCGCCGGCCTTGCGCGGCAGGAAGCCCTCGAAGGTGAAGCGGTCGACCGGCAGGCCGGACAGCGCGAGCGCGGTGAGCACCGCGGACGGCCCGGGGACGGCGGTGACCTTGACGTCGGCCTCGACGGCGGCGGCCACCAGCCGGTAGCCGGGGTCGGAGACGGACGGCATCCCGGCGTCGGTGACCAGCAGCACCCGGGCGCCGCCGAGCAGCGCCTCGACCAGTTCGGGGGTGCGGCCGACCTCGTTGCCCTCGAAGTAGGAGACGACCCGCCCGGCCGGGGTCACCCCGAGCGCCTGGGTGAGCCGGCGCAGCCGCCGGGTGTCCTCGGCCGCGATGACGTCCGCCGTGGCCAGCTCGGTGAGCAGCCGGGGCGGGGCGTCCGAGACGTCGCCGATGGGTGTGCCTGCGAGAACGAGTACTCCTGTCACGGGCCCCATCCTCGCAGCTCCGGGCCGCCGGGGCGTTTGGTGACGATTCGGTCAGCTTCCGAGGGACCGGTCACACGTACGAGGACCGCCCCTACGATGTGGCGGATGAACGGCGACACGGCGGCGCAGACGCCCACGGTGAAGGACCACTCCGCACGGGGCGGTGCCGACCTGCCGTCCCCCCGCCCACCGGAGTCCTCCCGCTCACCGGAGTCGCCCCGCCCACCGGAGTCCCCCTGGGCCCCCACGGGCTGGCGGGAGCGCCTGGCCGCCTTCGGCTACCGGGCCCGCCCGAGCGGCACGCTCACCGAGCGGCTCGTCCCGCCGATGCCGGACGGCCCCGGGGTGACCCGGCCCGACGTCGCGCAGTCCCCGCTGCTGCTGCGGCTGGGCCTGCGGCTGCCGCAGGGCCTCTGGTACTTCCTGTGCCGCTGGTCCGGCTGGCTGGGCCCGGTCGCGGTCGCGGTGTTCGCCGGGCTGCTGCGGTTCACCGGCCTCGGCCAGCCGCACGCGATCATCTTCGACGAGACGTACTACGCCAAGGACGCCTACGCGCTCTGGCACGGCGGCTACGAGATCAACTGGCCGGAGGACGCCAACACGACGATCATGACGCCGGGCGCGGCCGTGCCGTACCGCCCGACGCCGTCGTACGTGGTGCACCCGCCGGTGGGCAAGTGGATCATCGGCGCGGGCGAGCAGTTGTTCGGCATGAACCCCTTCGGCTGGCGGTTCGCGGTGGCCCTGCTCGGCACCCTGTCGGTGCTGATGCTGGCCCGGATCGCCCGCCGGATGTTCCGCTCCACCCTGCTGGGCTGCGTGGCCGGCCTGCTGCTCTCGGTGGACGGCCTGCACCTGGTGCTCAGCCGGACCGCCCTGCTCGACCTGGTGGTGATGTTCTGGATCCTCGCCGCCTTCGGCTTCCTGGTCCTGGACCGGGACCGCACCCGGGCCCGGCTCGCGGCGAGGCTCGGCGGGGTCGAGGACGCGCTGCTCGCCCAGCGGCTCAACCTGGGCTGGCGCCCGTACCGGATCGCGGCCGGCGTCTGCGTCGGCCTGACCTGCGCCACCAAGTGGAGCGGCCTGTACGTCGCGGCCGCGTTCGGCCTGATGACCGTGCTGTGGGACGTCGGCGCCCGCCGGCTGGCCGGCGCCCCGCGCCCGTACCTGGCGGTGCTGGCCCGGGACGTGGTGCCGGCGTTCGTGTCGGTCGTCGTGGTCTCGGTGGCGGTCTACGTGGCGTCCTGGTGGGGCTGGTTCGCCAGCAGCAACGCGCCCGGCCAGGGCGGCTGGGGCCGGGACTGGGCGGTCGGCCGCTCCACCGACTACCCGTGGATACCCGAGGGCCTGCGGGCCCTGTGGCACTACCACTCGACGGTCTACGAGTTCCACACCCACCTGACCGACCCGCACACCTACCAGTCGAACCCGTGGTCCTGGCTGGTGCTGGGCCGCCCGGTGTCCTTCTACTACGAGTCCCCCAAGCTCGGCCAGAACGGCTGCACCGTCGCCGACTGCGCCCGCGAGGTGCTGGGCATCGGCACCCCGCTGCTCTGGTGGACGGCCCTGCTGGCGCTGGTCTACTGCCTGTGGCTGTGGGCCTTCCGCCGGGACTGGCGGGCCGGCGCGCTGCTGTGCGGCCTGGCCGCCGGCTACCTGCCGTGGTTCCTCTACCAGCAGCGGACGATCTTCCTCTTCTACGCGGTGGTCTTCGTCCCGTTCCTGGTGCTCGCCGTGACGATGCTGATCGGCGCGCTGATCGGGCCGGCCGGCGCCTCCCGGGACCGCCGGATCATCGGCTCGGCCGCGGCCGGGCTGCTGGTGCTGCTGATCATCTGGAACTTCCTGTACTTCTATCCGCTGTTCACCGGGCAGACCATCCCGCTGAGCGACTGGCGTGCCCGGATGTGGTTCAACAGCTGGATCTGAGACCCCCCGCGACCAGCGGGGGAAGCCTGCGGGGAGCGCGCGCACACCCTCCCCCCGAACCGTCCGTACCCGGTCCACGACACGTACCAGATCCGTCACAAGTCCCCGGGGTTCCGTCGGCCCACCGATCCGCCCTGCCTAGGGTGGGGGGAGTACCGCGTTTCCGGCCCCGCCGGTTGCGCCCGGCCGCGAGACCCCTGGGGGATTTGCACCATGCGCAGTGGCGCGAAGATCGGCATCATCACCGGCGTGTCCATCGCCGTCCTCGCCGGCGGTGGCTACGGGGCCTACAGCCTGATGGGCGGGTCGGACTCCGCGTCCGGCGACAAGAAGCCCCGCACGGTGGTCGCCGAGCCGCCCACGGCCGACCAGGCGGCGAACGGTGCGAAGGACTTCCTGGCGGCCTGGGCCTCCGGCGACATCGCCAAGGCGGCCTCGCTGACCGACGACCCGGCCGCGGCCACCACGGCGCTGACGGCCTTCAAGGACCAGGTGAAGCCGAGCGCGCTGACCCTGACCCCGGCCGGCCCGGCCACCCCGCAGGCCTTCGCCTCGGCGACCGGCACCCCGACCCCGGCCAAGCCGACCGGCGCGGCCTCGGCGACCCCGTCCGCGGGCGCCAGCGCGGGCGCCACCGAATCGCCGTCCGCCACCGCCTCCGGGCCGACCGGCGTGCTGATGGGCTTCAAGGCCCGCGCCGAGTTCGCCGGCACCAGCCGGGTCTGGGACTACAACGGCTTCCTCGGCGTCGTGAAGATGAGCGACAACACCCCGGCCGTGCACTGGGCGCCCTCGGTGATCCACCCGCACCTGTCCGGCAACGAGACCATCGCCACCCAGCAGGTCTTCGCCCCGCCGTCCACCGTGGTGGACCGCAACGGCAAGGCGCTGCAGGGCGCCTCGCTCACCCCGGCGCTGATGGCCACCCTCCAGGACAACGCCCGCAAGCTGCTGCCGCCGGACCCGAACAAGGACCAGGACGCGGGCAGCGCCGTGGTGATCACCGACCCGGCCGGCAAGACCGCCGCGGACAAGCTGTTCACCATCGTCGAGCCCAAGCCCGGCAAGCCGTTCAAGGTGACCATCGACAACACCCTCCAGGCCGCCGCCGAGAAGGCGATGACCGACCTGGGCGGCAAGCAGGGCTCCATCGTGGCCGTCGAGCCCAGCACCGGCCAGGTGCTGGCCTTCGCCAACGCCCCGGCCACCGGCCAGAACCGGGCCTTCACCGGCCTGCTCGCCCCCGGTTCGACGATGAAGATCGTCACCTCGACGGCCCTGCTGGAGGCCGGGCTCACCCCGGACAGCAACGTGGCCTGCCCGGAGAAGAGCAGCAACCCGGTGGCGATCCCGAACGACTTCCCCGGCGCCTTCCCGGACTACACGCTCCAGAAGGACTTCATGGTGTCCTGCAACACCGCCTTCATCAACCAGGGCCTGACCAGCCTCAAGCCCGAGACGCTGTCCGGCACCGCCAAGGACGTGTACGGCATCGGCCTGGAGTGGAAGACCGGCCTGCCGAACGCCGACGGCAAGATCCCGGCGACCCCGGGCAGCAAGGACGAGCAGGCGATGAACTACATCGGCCAGGGCAAGGTCCAGATGAACCCGCTGGCGATCGCCTCGATCACGGCGACCGTCCAGAGCGGCGCGTTCAAGCAGCCGATCCTGGTCGCCGGCCTGCCCCAGCAGCAGGCGGCCCGGCAGATCTCGCCGGACGTCGCCGCCAAGCTGCGCGCGATGATGAACGCCACCGCCGTCAGCGGCACGGCCAGCCAGGTGATGGCCGGGATCACCGACAACGCGGGGGCCAAGACCGGCTCCGCCGAGGTCCAGGGCGCGTCCACCACCAACAGCTGGTTCACCGCCTTCCGCGGCAACCTCGCGGTGGCCGCCGAGGTCCAGGGCGGCGGCCACGGCGTGGACGCGGCCGGCCCGGCCGTGGCCTCGCTGCTCAAGTCCGGCAACAAGTGACCGCCTGAGGCCGGTACGCGCGGAGCCCGCCACGGACGACGTGGCGGGCTCCCGTGCGTCCGGGCCCCGCTCAGCTCCTCGGCAGGGCGGGCGCCGGCGCCTCCGGCGCGGGCCTGGGCGGCACCGGGCGCCGGCTGCTCCAGCGCCGGGCCGCCAGCCGGGGCCAGATCACCAGGACGGCGGGCAGCGCCAGGTACCCGAACCGCCCGGCCGGGGCGAGCGTGAAGGCAATCGCCAGCCCGGCGGCCAGCAGGTCGGCGGCGGCGATCGCGGAGACC
This sequence comes from Kitasatospora sp. NPDC029367, assembly GCF_055569135.1. Classification (NCBI taxonomy): domain Bacteria; kingdom Bacillati; phylum Actinomycetota; class Actinomycetes; order Kitasatosporales; family Streptomycetaceae; genus Kitasatospora; species Kitasatospora sp. NPDC029367. The sequence goes on along the minus strand of NZ_JBVHYH010000091.1, from coordinate 29,201 downwards.
GGCGGCCGGGCCACCAGCCAGATCGCCACCCCGACCAGGGCGAGGGTCATCAGCGCCAGTGAGACGCTGTGCCCGGTCGGCCCGAAGCCGGCCAGCACCTTGCCGGGCAGCGGACTGCCCGCGGGGGTGCGGATCGCGGTCATCCCGAGCGGGAAGCGCACCACCTGGTCGCGCAGCGCCTGCGGCTGGGCCAGGACGGACGGCAGCAGCACCGCCGCGCTCACCCCGGCCCCGATCAGCGCGGTCCGGGCGGCGGGCCGCCGACCGTACAGCCGCCACAGCAGCAGGACGGCCACCGGCAGGGCGGGCCAGGCGGTCCACTTGAGGCTGCAGGCGAGGGCGAGCACCAGCCCGGCGGCGACGGTGCGGTCCCGCTCGGCGAGCGCCATGGCCAGGCAGCAGACCCCGATCAGCGGCAGGTCGACGCCGCCGACCACCAGGGCCAGCGCTATCAGCGGCGAGGCGGTGAGGACGGCCAGCGGCAGCAGCGGCGCCCGGTCGCGGGTGGGCCGGAGCAGCCGCCAGGCGGCCAGCAGGCAGACCACGAAGGTGAGGGCGAACCAGATCCGGGCGTCCCCGGCGACCCGGGCGAAGGCGGTGGAGCTGCCGAGCAGCTGGCGCGGCAGCCCGAACAGGGACATCGCCGGGAGGTAGGGGTTGTAGTCGGTGACCACCACCGGGTGCGGGAGGTAGACGTCACCGGTGGTGAGCATCAGGTGGGCCGAGCGTTCGACCACCATCACCTCGGACTGGTGGCGGCCGGTCACCGCGAGCAGCCCGAGCGGCGCCAGCACGGCCCCGAGCAGGGCGACCACGGCGGCGGCCTCGGCCGCGAAGCGGCGCGGCAGGGTGAGGCAGAGCAGTCCGGCCACCACGTAGGCGGGGGCCGCGACGAGGCCCCACAGCCGCTGGTTGGCCAGGTCGGAGACGAGCGGGAAGGCCGCGGCCCAGCCGGCCGCGATCAGACAGCCGAGCAGTTGCACCCAGCGCAGCGAGGCGAGCCGGGCGGGATTCCACCGAACGGGCGTGGGCGGGAAGGTGCTCTCACCACGCTGACGGGGGAACGGGCGGCTCGTGAAGCCCGCCGGCGGCCGTCCGGGTCTGGCCGGCGGTTCGGCGTCGATGGTCGGGGCCGGCGTTCTGGCGCGGCCGGTGAAGCGGCCGCGCGGGCGGGAGAAGCCGGGCGTGCGGGTGCTCACCATGGTGGAAGGTTATGGCGGCGAACCGGGCCCTGTCGCCACCGCCGCGGGCTCGGATCGGCACGCTACGCGCGTAGGGCCGCCGGGTGTCGTACCACGCGGCGGCCCTTCACGATTGGATAACGGCCCACCGGCCGACGCCCTGGTCAGCCGGTGCCGGCCTCGCTCGGGACGGCCGGCCGCTCGGCGCGCTCCAGCCGGGAGTGCTTGACGCTGTAGCCGAAGTAGACGACCACGGCGACGGCGAGGGCGATCGCCCCGGCCCGGAAGGTGTCGGCGTGCAGGCCGGTGATCAGGTAGACGCAGAAGCCGACGCTGAGCAGCGGGACGACCGGGTAACCGGGGACCTTGAAGCCGCGCGGCAGGTCGGGCTGGGTGCGGCGCAGCACGATCACGCCGATCGAGACCACCGAGAAGGCGATCAGGGTGCCCAGGCTGGTGATGTCGGCCAGGACGTTCAGCGGGATGAACGCGGCCAGCGCGCCCACGCCGACACCGACCACCAGGGTGTTCCAGACCGGGGTGCCGGTGCGCGGGGAGAGCTGGGCGAAGCGCTTGGGCAGCATGCCGTCGCGGCCCATCGAGTACAGGATGCGGGTCTGCCCGTAGATCACCACGAGGGTGACGCTGAAGATCGAGATGATCGCGCCGACCGCGAAGATCATCGCGGGCCAGCCCTGGCCGGTGATGTCCTGCATGATCTGGGCGAGCCCGGCCTCCTGGCCGTCGAACTTGGTCCACGGCTGGGCACCGATGCCGGCCAGGGCGACCAGGATGTAGATCAGGGTCACCACGACCAGCGAGATGATGATCGCCAGCGGCAGGGTGCGGCGCGGGTTCTTGACCTCCTCACCGGCGGTGGACACGGCGTCCAGGCCGATGAAGGAGAAGAAGATGCTGGAGGCGGCCGTCTGCACGCCGCCGATGCCGAGCGGCAGGAACGGGGTCAGGTTGCCGGAGTGGAAGCCGGTCAGCGCGACGCCGACGAACAGCACCAGGATGAGGATCTTGATCCCGACCATGGCCGCGTTGACCTTCGCCGACTCGCTGACGCCGCGGACCAGCAGGAAGCAGACCATGGCAACCAGCAGCAGCGCCGGCAGGTTGAACCAGTGCCCGCCGCCGGGGGCGCCGGAGAGCTGCTCGGGGATCCTGAACCCGAAGGCCAGGTCGAGGAACTTGTTCAGGTACTCGGCCCAGCTGACCGCGATCGCCGAGGCCGAGACGCCGTACTCCATCAGCAGGCAGATGCCCACGCCGAAGGCGACGCCCTCGCCGAGGGTGGCGTAGGCGTAGGAGTACGAGGAGCCGGAGACCGGGATCGCGGAGGCCATCTCGGCGTAGCAGAGCGCGGTGAGCCCGGCGGTGACCGCGGCGACCACGAAGGACAGGATGACGGCCGGCCCGGCCGCCGGGACCGCATCCCGGAGCACGAAGAAGATGCCGGTGCCGATGGTCGCGCCGATGCCGATCGCGGACAGCTGCCAGAGCCCGATCGAGCGGCGCAGGTGGATGCCGGAGCGGCCGCCTTCCTCGGGTGCGCCGGCCGGAAGGCCGTGGCCCTCGCTCTCGGCGATCAGGGTCGAGACGGGCTTGCGGCGCAGCAGACGCGCACCGAGGGTGTTGCTGGCCAAAACTGCTGTCCTTCTAGGCGGGGGAGGGTGTCCTAGTGGCCGGTCACTCTGGGCACTGGGGGGTGCCGTCGGGACCAACCGAACAAACATGGGACAGTACCCGGCAAAGACACCAGTGTCGCAAACAAACAATACTGATCGGCGCATTGTACGAATCGGCGCATCAGAGCTCACAAACCGGACACTTCGCACGCGGCGGATCTTCCGGACATCGATTAAAAGGCCAGGTCAGCGCCCCCGTCCGGGTCAGCGGTCGAGCACCGCCCGCATCACCGAGCGGGCGATCGGGGCCGCCAGCGCGCCACCCGTGACGTCCGTGGCGTCACTGTCCGCCACCACCACCGCGACCGCGACCGGCGGCACGGCGGCCGAAGCGGCCGGCCTGGCCCAGGAGATGAACCAGGCGTACGGCGTCCCGCTGTTGTCCACCCCGTGCTGGGCGGTACCGGTCTTACCGCCGACCACCGCCCCGGGGATCCGGGCGTTGCCGCCCGTACCGTTCTCCACCACGTCCGTCATCAGCTTCCGCAGCTGCCCGGCCACCGCCGGGGTCAGCGCCTGCCGGTACACGGCCGGCCCGCGCACCTCGACCTCGGTGCCGTCGCTCCTGGTCAGCCGGTCCACCAGCCGCGGCCGCATCACCGTCCCGTCGTTGGCGACCCCGGCCGCGACCATCGCCATCACCAGCGGGGTGGCCGCGGTGTCGAACTGCCCGATCGAGGAGAGCGCCAGCTGCGCCGGGTCCATCGCGGTGTCGACGTTGGACCGGGCCGCGCGCACCGGCACGTCCAGCCTCGGGTCGTTGAAGCCGAAGCCCTCGGCCGTCGCCACCAGCTTCTCCAGCCCGGTCCGCACCCCCAGGTGGCCCAGCACGCTGTTGCAGCTGGCGGTCATCGCCGCGTCCAGCGACAGCCCGGGCCGGTCGCAGGCCGCGCTGTCGTTCACCAGCGGTGTGGTCGTCCCCGGCAGCACGTACGGGAAGGGCGCGTCGGTCGGCGCGTCCGGGTCGGTCACCACCCCGGCCGCCAGCGCCGCGGCGGCGGTGACCACCTTGAAGGTCGAGCCCGGCGGGTAGGTCTGGCGCAGCGCCCGGTTGAGCATCGGCCGGTCGGGGTCGGTCTGCAGGCGGTTCCAGGCCGTCTGGTCGGTGCCCGCCGAGCCGGCGAAGTCACCCGGGTCGTAGGAGGGGGTGCTGGCCAGCGCCAGGATCCGCCCGGTGGCCGGCTCGATCGCGACCACCGCGCCCTTCTGGTCGCCGAGCCCGCGCACCGCGGCCTGCTGGGCGGCCCGGTCGATCGTGGTGAGGACGTTCCCGCCGGGGCTGCGCCGGCGGGTGAGCGTGTCCCGGAGCGACCAGCCGGTCAGCCGGCCGTCGGTGCCGTTCAGCAGGCCGTCCTCGGTGCCCTCCAGCTGGCTGTTGCCGTACGCCTGGGAGGCGAAACCGGTGACGGCGGCGTACGTCGTTCCGTCGGTGTAGGTGCGCTTGTAGGCGTACCGGCCGCCGGTCGGCCCGGAGCCGGTCACCGGCTGCCCGCCGACCAGGATGTCCCCGCGCGGCTGGGCGTAGCGCTCGATGACCAGCCGCTGGTTGGCGCTGTTGCGGTCGAGGTCCCGGGCCTCGAACACCTGCACCCGGGTGGCCTGCACGCACAGCGCCACGACCAGCAGCAGGCAGAAGGTGGCCGCCCGGCGACCGGTGACCGAGATCCCGGGCAGCCCCTGCGGTCCGTTGCCCCGCGGCCCGGGGCCGACCATCACCGCACCTCCGGCCCGGGCCCGGACGCCGCTCCGGGCCCGGACACCACCCCGGGCACGGGCACCGGCACCGATACGGGCACCGGCACCGGCCGCCGGGCGTCGTCGCTCATCCGCACCAGCAGCGCCACGATGATCCAGTTGGTCACCACCGACGAACCCCCCTGGGCGATGAACGGCATCGTCATCCCGGTCAGCGGGATCAGCGCCAGCACCCCGCCCGCCACCACGAACACCTGGAGGCCGACGATCGCGGCCAGCCCGATCGCCAGCAGCCGCCCGAACGGGTCGCGCAGCGCGATGCCGGCCTTGAAGCCGCGCGAGACCAGCACCGCGTACAGCAGGAACACCGCGATCAGCCCGGTCAGCCCGAGCTCCTCGCCGATGGTGGCGAGGATGAAGTCCGACTTGGCGGCGAAGCCGATCAGCACCGAGTGCCCCTCGCCCAGCCCGGTGCCCAGCTCGCCGCCCCAGGCGAAGGCGAACAGCGACTGGGCGATCTGGTTGGCGCCCCGGCCCGCCGCGATCGATCCCAGCGGGTCCAGCCAGTCCACCACCCGGCTGTGCACGTGCGGCGACAGCCAGCCCACCGTCACCGCGCCGACCGCCGCCAGGACCAGCCCGATCGCGATCCAGCCGGTGCGCGCGGTGGCCACGTAGAGCATCACCACGAACAGCCCGAAGTACAGCAGGGCCGTCCCGAGGTCGGTCTCCAGCACCAGCACCCCGACGAAGGCCGCCCAGATCAGCAGCACCGGCCCGAGCACCCGCCCGCGCGGCAGCTGCCAGCGCCAGACCCGGCGGCCGGTGAGCGCCAGCGCGTCCCGGTGCACCGCCAGGTAGGCGGCGAAGAACACCGCCAGCAGGACCTTGGCGAACTCCCCCGGCTGGAAGGAGAGCGGCCCGAGCACGATCCAGATCCGCGAGCCGTACACCGGCGGGAAGAGGATCGGCAGCACCAGCAGGACCAGTGCCAGCAGCGCCCCGACATGGGCGTAGCGGCGCAGCCGCCGGTGGTCGCGCACCAGCAGCAGCACGGCGGTGAACAGCCCCACCCCCAGGGCCGACCAGAGCAGCTGGGCGGAGGCGGCCTCCCGGCCGGGGGTGGCCCGGTCCAGGCGGTAGATCACCACCAGGCCGATCCCGTTCAGCAGCACCGCGATCGGCAGCAGCAGCGGGTCCGCGTACCGGGCCCGCCGGCGGACCGCGCCGTGCGCCACCAGGGCGAGCACGCCCAGCGCCGCCCCGTACTGGGCGGCGTCGGCGGGCGCCTCGCCGTCGAGGTTCACCCCGACCTCGACGTAGCCGAACACGGCGGTCAGGACGGCGGCCAGCACCAGCACCAGCTCGGTGGTGCGCCGGGGCCGCACCGGCCGAACCGGCCGGGCCGCGGATCTCGTCACGGCGGAGGGTGTCGCCACGGACCGTCCTGGGGGAGGCGGGAGTCGAAGGGGCCGACCGGGTCCGGACACCGGTGCCCCGGTTCGTCACCCTAACGAGCGCTATCCATATTTATCGGCTCTTCGCCACGGTGTGTCCGCCTTCGCCGCTATCGCGCCCGCCGCAGCTCACTCCGGCCGCCGCCCGGCCAGCACCGCCGCCCCCGCCCCGACCGCGGCCAACAACACGACGGAGCACAGCAGTTCACCCCAGGGCACGGCCACCTGCCCGGTCCGGGCCGCCGTCACCACCCCGCGCACCGCCGCGTTGGCCGGCGAACCCGGCAGCACCAGCACCGCCGCAGCCAGCCCCAGCGCCACCAGGATCCCGTACGGCGAGCGGACCAGCACCGGGCGGTTGCCCAGCACCCCGGCCAGCGTCCCCAGCAGCACGCAGACCACCGAGGCCGCCAGCCCGGCCAGCAGCGCCCGGCCGACGCCCGGCTCCCGCCCCGCCCCCGGGTCGGCCACCGCGCCGCCCGCCCACCACACCGCCGCCACCTCGCCCACCGCCAGCACCAGCCCCGCCGTCAACGCCGCCAGCAGCGCCCCCAGGTGCACCCGCACCGGGCCCGCCACCGCGACCAGGCAGGCCCGCGAGGCCGGCGGCTCGGCGGTCAGCACGCCGCGCACGTACCAGGCGCTCACCGGCACCAGCAGCCCCGCCCCGAACCCGAGCCCGCCCAGCAGCGGATCACCCGGCGTCACCCCGACCACCAGCACCAGCGCGAACGCCAGGAACGGCGGCAGCCAGGCGTGCGAGCGCACCAGCAGCTCCAGGTGGTACCGGGTCAGCGCCCCGACCTGCCTCATCGCCCCTCCCCCCGCCGGCGCACCGCCAGCACCCGCAGCCCCGGACGGCCCAGCAGCAGCCCGCGCAGCAGGGCGTCCGAGTGCCCGGCCGGCACCTCCAGCCGCACCGCCGTGCCACCCAGCGCGGTCACCACCGGCGCTCCGGGCAGCCGCTCCGGCAGCGGGGCGCCGTCCGGGAGGTCCACCTCGACCTCCACCACCGGGCCGCCGTCCACCACCGGCGCCGCCTCCTCGGCCGGCCGCAGCCCGCCGTCCGCGCCCACCCGGTAGGCGGCACTGGTCCGCCCGGCCAGCCGGGCCGGGTCGTGGTCCACGAACAGCACCGTGCCGCCCGCCGCCGCCCGCTCGGCGGCCGCGTCGTCCAGCACCGCCCGCGCCTGCGGGTCCAGCCCGGTCCAGGCCTCGTCCAACAGCAGCACCCGGGCCTCGGCGATCAGCGCCTGCACCACCGCCACCTTCTGACAGGTGCCCTTGGACAACCGGCTCAACGGGGTGCCCGCCCGGTCCGCGATGCCGAACCGGTCCAGCCACTCCCCCGACCGCCGCCGCGCCTCCCCCGCCGACAGCCCGTGCACCCGGCCCGCCCGCAGCAGGTACGAAGCGGCGTCGAACGGCAACGCCGGCGGGAAGCGCTCCGGCACGTACGCCGCCGCCCCGGGCCGCTCCACCCGGCCGGTGCTCGGCCGCTCGATCCCGGCCACCAGCCGCAGCAGGGTCGACTTGCCGCTCCCGTTCGCCCCGGCGATCCGCACCAACTCCCCCGGCCCGACGGCCAGTCCGACGTCCCGCAGGATCCACCGCCCGCCCCGCCCGTACCGCTTGCCGACCGCGGTCAGCTCCATCCGCACCCCGCCTCCGTCCCCTCCCCCGCAGGCTATCCGGCACGGGTAAGGCCGCCGTCAGCTCCGCGCCCGGCAAACCCCTCCCCGCGCGCCGGAGTTCACACCGGGGCGGGCGGGGTGCACCGTCCGGTCCCGTTTGGCCTTGACGAACTGATGATCCCTAGGATCGGCCGGGTGAATACCGGACGACGACCGAAGACCAGGCTCGGCAGCCTGCTGGCCGCCCTGGCGATAACGGGCGCCTCGCTGCTCCTCGGCCTGCCCGCCCACGCCGACGAACCCTCAGCCGGCGCCTCCCCCGCACCGAAGGAGGCCCCCAAGGTCGACCTGATCCTGGACGTCAGCGGCTCCATGAACACCGCCGACATCCAGGGCAAGAGCCGCATCTCGGTGGCCCAGAACTCGCTGAACGAGGTGATCGACGCCCTGCCCGCGGAGACCGAGTTCGGCATCCGCACCCTCGGCGCCACCTACCCCGGCAACGACAAGAACACCGGCTGCCAGGACACCAAGCAGCTCTTCCCGGTCGGGAAGACCAACAAGGTCGAGGCCAAGACCGCGGTCGCCACCCTGCGCCCCACCGGCTGGACCCCGATGGGCCTCGCCCTGCGCGGCGCGGCCCAGGACCTCGGCAAGGGCGACGCCACCCGCCGGATCGTCCTGATCACCGACGGCGAGGACACCTGCACCCCGCCCGACCCGTGCGACGTCGCCCGCGAACTCGCCTCCCAGGGCATCCACCTGGTGGTCGACACCCTCGGCCTGGCGCACGACGAGAAGACCCGCCAGCAGCTGCTCTGCATCGCCAACGCCACCGGCGGCACCTACACCGACGTCCGCACCCCGCAGCAGCTCACCGACAAGGTGAAGCAGCTGGTCGACCGCTCCAACGACACCTACACGGTGACCCCGTCCAAGACCGCCGGCACCGACAAGTGCGAGAGCGCCCCGGTGCTCACCCCCGGCGTCTACAGCGACCGGGAGAAGTTCTCCGAGCACCGCGTCTACAAGGTCCCGGTCAAGTCCGGCCAGGAGCTGCGCGCCTCAGTCAGCGTGGGCCTCGACCGCGCGGTGGCCCGGGACTACGGCGTCCTGCTCCAGGCCACCAGCGCCACCGGCCAGGAACTGGTCCGCGGCACCGACGCCGGCAGCGCCCGCACCGACGTGATCTCCACCGGCCTGCGCTGGTCCACCGACGACTCCAAGGGCTACGTCACCGCCGGCCCGACCACCTCCGCCAAGGACAGGCCGGACACCACCGTCTGCCTGGTGGTCAGCAACTCGCTGGCCCCGCAGGCCGGCGTCCAGGCCGACCCCGGCATGCCGCTGGAGCTCACCGTGGACCTCGCCTCCGCCTCGCCCGCCCCCGAGGGCGCCGCGATGGGCCTCGGCCGCGGCTGGATCCTGCTGCTCACCCTCACCCTGGCCGGCCTCTTCCTCGGCCTGGTCGCCGGCTGGATCGCCCGCTGGCGGATCGCCGTCTGGCGGGAGAACTGATCATGCGTACCACGATCCGCGGCGCCCTCGCCGCCCTCGCCCTGCTGCCCGCCCTCGCGCTGGGCGCCCCGGCCGCCTCCGCCGCCTCGCCGTCCCCGACGGCGACCGCGAGCGGCACCCCGGCCCCGGCCACCAAGGCCGGCACCTCCTTCCTGACCGCCGTCAACCTCTCCCCCGGCCAGGACGCCGACGTCGCCGTCTCCACCGGTGACTACCTCTACTGGGCGTTCGGCGCCTCCGAGGGCCAGACCCCGACGGTCAGCCTGACCGTCAACCTGGCCCCGGCCGCCGACCGGCACGGCCCGCAGACCTGGAGCGTCGAGGTCTTCGACGGGCTGCGCCGCCGCCAGGCCTGCACCGCCGGCACCCAGAACGCCACCGGCGACCAGAGCACCACCTCGCTGGCGCTGAACTGCACCCTGCGCGAGGTCCGCACCTGGGCCGAGCCGTGGTCCGGTGATCCGCTGCCCGGCACCTACTACGTCCGGCTCTCGGTCACCGACGCCCCGCAGACCGACCTCGGCCTGGCCGCCACCACCCACCTGCACGTCGCCGCCAAGGGCAACGCCGACAACGCCCAGCCCGAGGGCGGCGAGCTCAAGGCCCCGCTGGTCCCGCCGGTCGGCGGCGGCGCGAGCACGGCCCGGGCCGCGGCCCCGGTCGCGGAGAAGGAGCACTGGTACACCGGCTGGTTCTCCGGCTGGAACAGCCGCTGGTACTGGACCATCGGCGGCGGCTTCCTGGCCGCCCTGGCCGGCGTCCTCGGCTACCACCTGACCCGGCACCCGCGCGGCCACCGCCCCGGCCACCACGGCCCCGTCCCGCACCAGGGCTCGTACCACCAGCACGGCGACCACGCCGAGCGCCGGTAGCCCCACCCCGCCCGTGGCCCCACCCGTCGAGGGCCGGCCGGACACCTTCCGGCCGGCCCTCGCACGCGTCTACGATCGAAAGGTGCAGCCGCGCGGCCGGATCGTGGTCGGCGTGGACGGTTCCACCCCCGCCCGCGCCGCGGTCCGCTGGGCGGCCCGCCTGGCCCGCCGCACCGGCGGCCCGCTGGAGGCGGTGGCGGTCTGGGACTTCCCCTGCCTGTTCGGCGAGCACGGCCTGGTGCCACCCGCCCTGGACGGCTTCGAACCGGAGCGCCGCGCCGCGGAGATCCTCGACGAGGCGGCCGCCGACTGCGGGCTCGCCCTGAGCCGCCGGCTCAGCGCCGGACCGCCCGGACCCGCCCTGGTCGCCGCCGCGGCCGGCGCCGCCCTGCTCGTCCTCGGCAACCGCGGCCACTCCACCCCGCCGGACGCCCCGCTGGGCACCGTCGCCCAGTACTGCCTGCACCACGCGCCCTGCCCGGTGGCCGTCGTCCGGGCGGACGGCGAACGCACCGCCCGGGCGGACGGTGCGCGGATCAGCCCTTGAACAGGTTGTGCCCCACGTCGGACGGCACCTCGTCCTGGACCGGCGTGCTGCCCGGCCCCGGCACGTGCTCGCCCGGGATCGGCTGGTCGCCCTCGCGGTGCAGCAGCACCACCCCGTCCTCGGCCCAGAGCTGCCGGTACCCGTGCGCCAGCAGCAGCTGGATCCGGTCGGCCTGCTCCTTGTCGGTCTTGAAGGGGAAGGACCGCTTGTCGGAGCGGGTCAGCACGTACTCGCGCCCGCGCGGCGTCCCGTCCACCAGCACCACGTCCGTCCGGGCGGTCAGCCGCGGCGCGATCTGGTTGTCGGCCTCCACCGAGGCGCCGTCCGGGATCAGCGCGGCCGCCCGGACCAGCGCGGCCTCGCTCGCCCTGGGCTCCCAGGAGGACGGCACGGCCAGTTGCAGCAGCCCGATCGGCACCGCCGCCACCAGCGCCACCCCGACCGTGCCGAGGCCCAGCAGCCGGGCCCGGCGCCGGGTCCGCTCAGGCCGCTCGGCGCTGCTGAGCCGGCCCAGCACCTCGATGCTCGCGGTCAGCAGGACCGGCCAGAGCATCGAGTCGTAGTGCCGGGCGATCGACCAGTGGTTGGGGTTGCTGGAGAGGATCCGTTCGGCCAGCAGCGGCAGCATGCACAGCACGGTGGCCGAGCGCAGCGGCAGCAGGAACACGGTGCCGAACAGCCAGAGCAGCAGCAGCGGCTTCAACGGCTGGTCGAAGGCGGTCTGCACCAGCAGGAAGGGGTTGTGCAGCAGGTTGCCGACCGCCTCGCCGCCGTCGTCACCGAGCGCCTTGTAGTTCCAGTAGTAGCCCGGCTCGCCGCCCATCGCCGGGATCAGCCACTTGATCGCCACCGCCGAGGCGAGCGGCCCGCCGAGCAGCAGCCCCAGTCCGGTGAGCCGCCCCGTGCGGTCCCCGGTACGGCGGGTGCGCAGCAGCAGCACCAGCCCGTACGCGCCGACCAGCAGGCCGAGGTCCTCCTTGGTGCAGCACAGCAGCACCGCGGCGAGCACCACCGTGCCGTAGCGGCGGGCCAGGCCGCGCTCCAGCATCAGCAGGGTCAGCGGGACGGCGAAGGCCACCTCGTGGAAGCCGACCCGGGAGGCGACCAGCAGCGGCCAGCCGAGCGCGTAGACCAGCCCGGCCAGGTCGGCGGCCCGACGGGCGGTGCGCGGCTCGGCGGCGGCGAAGGAGTGCGCGGTGATCCGGCGGATCAGCGGCACCCCGAGCGCGAACAGCAGCGCCTGCCCGATGATCAGCGAGCGCGGGTCGTCCCAGATCCAGTACAGCGGCGCGAGCAGTGCCAGGACCGGGGAGAAGTGGTCGCCGAGCAGCGAGAACCCGGGCGGGAACTCGTGGTGGTAGGACTTCAACGTCGAGACGGGCAGCCCGAAGTGGGCGTAGCCGCGCACGCCCTGGTCGAAGATGCCGAGGTCGAAGCCGCCGAGCGAGACGGAGAGCCAGCCCTGCATCCCGATGGCGCACATCACCGCGAAGCACAGCAGGCTGAGCAGCACGGTGCGCCGGGCGGGCGGGCCCAGGACGGCCGCGGCCCGGCGGGCGGCGGCGGGTACGGCGGCCCGGGTCGTCGGCGGGGTCGCGGTCTCGGTGGTCACGTCGGCTCTGGTCCGTCTCTGGTCCGTGAGGCCCGGTCCGTCAGGTCCGGTTGCTCAGGGCGGGGTCGCGGTCGTCGTCGCGGGCGTGGTCGTGGTCGTGGTCGTGGCTACGGTCGTGGTCGAGCCTGGCGCCGAGCAGCGCCCAGGCACCGGCCGAGGCGTCCACGGCCTGGCTCCGGGCCCGGTACAGCCGCAGGCCGATCGCGACCAGGACGGCGAGCGCCAGCGGCGGGTAGATCGAGCCGGGCAGCTGCCAGTACCAGGCGACGCCGCGGCCCCAGCGGTGCGGCACGGCCCACATCACGTGGGAGAGGAACACCGCCAGCGTCACGCCGAGCAGCACCCGGCGGCCGGTGCTCCGGGCCTCGGCGGCCAGCAGGGCGATCAGCGGGAGGCACCAGACCCAGTGGTGGGTCCAGCTGATCGGCGAGACCAGCAGCGCGGTGAGGGCGGCGCAGACGCCGCCCCAGGCGTCGGCCCGGCGCAGCACCCGGGCGGAGCGCCCGGCGAGCACGGCCACCCCGAGCCCGAGCGCGGCGACCAGCCCGGAGGCGATCAGCCCGACCGTGCCGGGGTCGTTGACGTCGAGCAGCCGGCAGACGGCCCCACGCAGCGACTGGTTGTCGACCAGCACGGTGACGCCGACCCGGCTCGGGTCCCACAGGTACGTGGTCCAGAACCCGTACGAGGCGTCCGGCAGCACGGCCCAGCCGACCAGGCCGGCCGCCAGGAAGGTGCCGATGGAGACCAGGGCGGCCCTGGTCCGGCCGGTCAGGAACAGGTAGACGGTGAACAGCCCCGGGGTGATCTTGATCGCGGTGGCGAGACCGATGCCCACGCCCTTGGCCCGGCTGCGGTCCGGGCGGGTGAGGTCCCACAGCACCAGGCAGAGGATGCCCAGGTTGACCTGGCCGTACTGGAAGGTGGTGTAGACCGGCTCCAGCCAGACCGCGAGGCCGGCGGCGAGGACCGTGGCCGCCCTCCGGTACCGCCGGCCGGGCCAGCCCGCCAGCTTGAGCGACAGGTGCACGGCCAGGCCGAGCAGCGCGTAGTTGCCGAGCGTCACCAGGATCCGCAGCGGGCTCACGTCGAACCAGGTGCTCGGCACGAACAGCATCGCGGCGAACGGCGGGTAGGTGGCCGGGAGGTCCCAGCCGGGCAGGCGCATCGCGTACAGGTCGTCGCCGTTGACCACGGCCTGGCCCTCGGCCCGGTAGACGAGCATGTCGACCATGTTCGCCCCGTGCAGGTGCCGCTGGAGGACGAAGGCCGCCACCGACACCACGGCCACGCAGGCCGCCGCGATGGTCCAGGGGTTCGGTCCTCCGCTCGCCGGGCCGCCGTCGGGCCCCTCCGGGTCCGCCTGTCGCGTCCACCGTGTCAGACCGAACTCGCGCACCGCGATGGCACCCCGTTGAGATAGACCAGATCGTTCCCTCGTCACCGTCTGGGCCCACCCACCATAACCGACCCCTCTAAGAGTCCCCCGGGCCCGCAAGCACAACGAATTCCGCCCGGCAAGGGCGCTGTGAGCTCGGTCACGGCGCGGGTCACCGGGGCTTTCGGGGGCTCCCGGGGGCTTCCGGAGCGTCAAAACGCGAAATCCCGCCGGGAGTTGAACTCCCGGCGGGATCTGCCCGACCGGTCGGAACCGGTCCGTTGGGTGGAGCTGAGGGGATTCGAACCCCTGACCCCCTCGATGCGAACGAGGTGCGCTACCGGACTGCGCCACAGCCCCAACGAGAAGAAACTCTAGCACCTTTCGTAGGGGGTCCGTGACCACCCCCCTGGTCGGGGGGCGGTCACGGCGGTCATTCGTTGGCCGCGCGGGGGCGGGACTCCGGAGCCGGGGCTTCGGCGTACTGGTCGAACAGCGGGGTGTTGCGGGACTCGGCGGGCCGGCCGGCGGTCCAGGTGCCGGGAGCCGAGAGGTCCAGGCCACGGGAGACCCGGGGGGCGACCGGCGCGGTGACGTAGGTCGGCAGCGGGACCGGCACCGGCTCCCAGGAGTCGGGGCCGGCCGCACCGCGCTCGCGCATGCCGTCGACCCACTCCTCGTGCTCGGTCGCCTCGGCCACCGCGGAGGCGGAGGCCACTGCGGGGGCGGAGGGCACCGCGACGGTGGCCTGCTCCGGGTCGGCGGCCAGCCGCAGGTGCGGACGGCGGCCGGGGCGGTGCTCGGCGGGCGCGGCCGGGTCGGCGTCGTCCGGGGCGGGCGCCTCGACCGTCGGCCGGTCGTCCGCCGGGGCCTCGGCACGCCGGCGCTCGCGCTGGCGCAGCCGCTCGGCCGCCTGGGCGGCCCGGTTGCGGTCCAGCTTCACCTCGTACCGCTGGCGCTCCAGCTTGCGCAGGTGGCCGATGTAGAGGGTGAGGAGGACCGCCGGCACGGCCGGGACCCAGAGGAAGGCCAGGCCCGCCACCGCGGCGACCACCGCGCCGAGCGCGAAGGCCAGGAAGAGGGCGGTGACCATCCGGCGCCGACGGGCCAGCAGCAGCGCCCGGCGCTCGGATCCGACCTGCCGCGCCGGGGCCGGCCGTTCGGCCGGCCGCTCCACCGGTGGCTCGGGCTCCCGCACCGCGGGGTCGCCGGAGTCGGCCGCGTCCCGCTCCGGGGGGCCGTCGTTGCTGTGCTCGTCGTCACGCGATTCGTCACCCAGGGCCCGGGCTGCCCGTCGCTCCAGCGCCGAACGCCCGGCCAGCAGGCGGATGGCGGTGCTGAAGCGTTCCGTCGGGCGCGCCTCGTTGAGTTCGTCCTGCCTGCGGAGCCACATCGGCACCAGATAGGCGGCCCAGGCCCCTACGATGACGGCGTAGATAAGGCCGCTACTGCTCACGATTCACACCGTACGGGCGACGGGGAAGGCCCGGCAGCAATTTGGCGCGGCGTGTCGTGTGATCAAGCTGATTCTCCGACTATTTTGCCGGTGTTTGTGACGGTCCGCCACCGCGCCGATGCCATATCGATATTTCTTTCGAACAAATATTCAATTACGCGGTTCGTGGCCGGAACTGATCGCCCGCCAGCGCTCCAGCATCCCTTCCGGGACCTCCTCGGCGGTCAGGGCGTAGACCAGGTGGTCCCGCCAGTCCCCGTCGATGTGGAGATAGCGCGGGCGCATTCCCTCCGGACGGAAGCCGAGCTTTTCCACCACCCGCCGGCTCGGACCGTTCTCCGGGCGGATGCAGACCTCGATCCGGTGCAGTCCGAGGGTGCGGAAGCAGTGGTCCACCGAAAGCGCCACGGCCGTCGGCATGATGCCCCGGCCGGCCACCGCCTCGTCGATCCAGTAGCCGACGTTGGCCGAGCACATCGAGCCCCAGGTGATCCCGCCGACGGTCAACTGGCCGACCAGCTGGCCCTTGTGGAGCACCACGAAGGGCAGCATCCGGCCCGCCGAGGCCTCGCCGCGCAGGAAGCGGACCATCTGCCGGTAGGTCGGGCGGGGCCCGGCGGCCTGGCCGGCCGGACCGGGCGGCACGGTGGCCTCCCAGCGCCGCAGCCAGTCCCGGTTGCGGCGGCTCACCTCCTGCCACTCGCGCTGGTCGCGGGCCCGGATCGGGCGCAGCACGACCTCCCCCTCGTGGAGTTCTACCGGCCAGCCGGCGTTCAGTGCGCTCTCCCGGAAGCTGGTGCGTCGGGCCGGGGGTGGTCCCCGCCGCCGAGCTGGTCGACGGCGTGCGCGAGCAGCGGCTCCAGGACGGCCAGACCGTCCTTGACGCCCCCGGTCGAGCCCGGCAGGTTGACGATCAGGGTACGTCCGGCGAGCCCGGACAGCCCGCGGGAGAGCGCCGCGGTCGGCACCTTGTCGCGGCCGTACGCGCGGACCGCCTCGGCGATGCCGGGGACCTGCCGGTCGATCACCCGGGCGGTCATCTCGGGGGTGAGGTCCATCGGCGAGATGCCGGTGCCGCCGGTGGTCAGCACCACGTCGTAGCCGGCGGCGACGGCCTCGCGCAGGACGGTCTCGACCGGCTCGCCGTCCGGCACGACCCGCGGTCCGTCGACAGTGAAGCCCATCGCGGTCAGGCCCGCCACCAGCAGCGGGCCGCCCCTGTCCTCGTACACCCCGGCCGAGGCCCGGTTGGAGACGGTCACGGCGAGCGCCGTCATGCGCCGGGTGCTCATGCGCCGGCCTCCGGCGCGAACCAGTCGCCGCTCTTGCCGCCGGTCTTGCTCAGCACCCGGACGGACTCGATGCTCGCGCCCTTGTCGACCGCCTTGACCATGTCGATCACGGTCAGCGCGGCGACCGTCACCGAGGTCAGCGCCTCCATCTCGACACCGGTGCGGTCGGCGGTCCGCACGGTGGCGGTGATCTCGACCGCGTCGTCCCCGACGGTGAGGTCGACCTCGACGCCGGAGACCGCGATCGGGTGGCAGAGCGGGATCAGGTCCGGGGTCCGCTTGGCGCCCATGATCCCGGCGATCCGGGCCACCGCGAGGGCGTCCCCCTTGGGCACGCCCTCGCCGCGCAGCAGCGCCACCACCCGCGGCGAGACCCTGACCCGCCCGGCCGCGACGGCGGTGCGCGCGGTGGTGGCCTTCTCCGAGACGTCGACCATCCGGGCGGCGCCCCGGTCGTCGACGTGGGTGAGGCGGTCGCCGGGATTCGGTGTCGTCACGGGTAACTCCAGGGGCGCGCAGGTCGAATACCGCGCTACCGTACCGCTCTGCCGCACCCCGCTCGCCTCCGGGCGCTGCAGACCCGCCGCCCCGCGGCGCTCAGGACTCCAGCAGCACCACGTCGACCTCGCTGCCGGCGGGCAGCTCGGTGACCTCCTCGGGAACGGTGATCAGGCAGTTCGCCCGGGCCAGCGCCCCCACCAGGTGCGAGTCGGCGGCGCCCACCGGCCGTACGGTGCCGTCCGCCGCGTAGCGGCCGCGCAGGAACTGCCGGCGCCCGGCCGGGGAGCGCAGCGCGGACGGGCAGAGCGCGCGCACCACCGGACGGTGGACGTCGCTCGCGCCCAGCATGGTGCGGATCACCGGGCGGACGAAGAGCTCGAAGGAGATGTAGGCGCTCACCGGGTTGCCCGGCAGGGCGAGCAGCGGCACCCCGGCCGCGCCGCCGATCCGGCCGAAGCCCTGCGGCTTGCCGGGCTGCATCCGCAGCCTGCGGAAGTCGACTCCCCCGTAGGACTCGAAGACCTCCTTGACCACGTCGTACGCGCCGACGCTGACCCCGCCGCTGGTGACGATCAGGTCGGCCCGGCCGAGCTGCTCCTCCAGCACGGCGCGCAGCCGGTCGGCGTCGTCCGGGACGGCGCCGACCCGGTAGGCGATGGCGCCGGCCTCCTGGGCGGCCGCGGTGAGGGTGAAGCTGTTGGAGTCGGAGATCTGCCCGGGCCCGACCGGCTCGCCGGGCTGGACCAGCTCGCTGCCGGTGGAGAGCACCACGACCCGGGGGCGCGGGCGGACCTTCACGGTGGCCCGGCCGATCGCGGCGAGCAGGCCGAGCTGGGTGGGGCCGAGCCGGGTGCCGGCTTCCAGGACGGTGGCGCCGGCGGCGACGTCGCTGCCGCGGCGGCGGATGTGGGCGCCCTCGGCGACCGGGCGCAGCACCCGGACCTCCTCGTCCGGCACCGGCGCGGTCATCGCGGCGGCGGCCGTCCCGGTGCCGGTGCCGCCGTCGGTCCACTCGACCGGGGCGACCGCCTGGGCGCCGGGCGGCACCGGGGCGCCGGTCATGATCCGGGCGGCCCGGCCGGGGCCGACCCTGGGCAGTTCGCCCGCGCCCGCGGCGATGTCGCCGACCACGGCGAGCACCGAGGGGTACTCCTCGGTGGCGCCCTGGGTGTCGGCGGTGCGGACGGCGTAGCCGTCCATCGAGCTGTTGTCGAAGGGCGGCAGGTCGCCCTCGGCGACCACGTCCTCCTCCAGCCGGCAGCCCTGGGCGTCGAGCAGCTGGAGCTCGATCGCGGGCAGCGGGCCGACCGCGGCCAGCACGTCGGCGCGGTGCTCGTCCACCGTCCAGAAGCGAGGAGCCGCCGGTGCCCGGTCCGCGGACCCGTCGCAGCAGGCTGCGGGGGTGGTGGTGTGCTCCGTGGACCCGGTCATCGGCGGCTCGCTCTCTGTGTCGTGCGGTCAGTCCTGCAGCTCGGAACCGACGAACTCCCGCAGCCAGGAGCGGAACTCCGGGCCCAGGTCCTCGCGTTCGGCGGCCAGTCGGACGATAGCGCGCAGGTAGTCGGCGCGGTCGCCGGTGTCGTAGCGGCGGCCCTTGAAGAGCACGCCGTGCACCTGGCCGCCGGCCTCGGCGTCGCGGGTGGTCAGCTCGCGCAGGGCGTCGGTGAGCTGGATCTCGCCGCCGCGGCCGGGCGGGGTCTCGCGCAGCACGTCGAAGACCAGCGGGTCGAGGACGTAGCGGCCGATGACGGCGTAGTTGGAGGGCGCCTCGCCCGGCTCGGGCTTCTCGACCAGGTCGGTCACCTGGAAGACGTCCTCGCCGAAGCCGTTGGCCTTGACGGCCGCGCAGCCGTAGAGGTGGATCTGGGAGGGGTCGACCTCCATGAGGGCGACGACCGAGCCGCCGAGCTCCTGCTGCACCTCGATCATGCGGGCGAGCAGCGGGTCGCGCGGGTCGATCAGGTCGTCGCCGAGCAGGACGGCGAAGGGCTGGCCGGCGACGTGCTGCTCCGCGACGGAGACGGCGTGGCCGAGGCCCTTCGGGTCGCCCTGGCGGACGTAGTGCATGTTGGCCAGCTCGACGGACTCGCGGACCCGGCGCAGGCGGTCCTCGTCGCCCTTGCGGACGAGCAGCTCCTCCAGCTCGTAGGCGCGGTCGAAGTGGTCCTCCAGCGCGCGCTTGTTGCGGCCGGTGACCATCAGTATGTCGGAGAGGCCGGCGGCGGAGGCCTCCTCGACGACGTACTGGATGGCCGGCTTGTCGACGACGGGCAGCATCTCCTTAGGGGTGGCCTTGGTCGCCGGGAGGAAGCGGGTGCCCAGTCCGGCCGCGGGTACCACGGCCTTGGTTACCGGAATTCGGGAGGTGGTCGTCGTCATGCGTTTACCTTACTCAGGCACGTTTTCGCCCGGCCGAGCGCGGTCGGGCGGCTAGGACAGCACGTCCCGGGGCACGGCCACGGTGGCAGGCGTATGGGAAGCGACCGGCTGGGCCAGGGGGTCCCCTCCGGTACAGGCGGACAGACTACCCGGCTTTTCCGAACGGTCACGTTCGGGAGTCGGCGCCCGCTCCGGTGCGGAAGGGGGCTGCTCACGGGGCCCGGCGGGGCGGCCGGGGCCCGGCGCGAGCCGCCAGCAGTCGCCGCCGGCCGCCCGGGCGGCGGCCAGGGCCCCGTCGGCGGCGCGCAGCAGGACGGCCGCGTGGGTGCCGTCCTCGGGGAGCACGGCGACGCCGACGGCGGCGGTCAGGCCGTTGCCCCCGGCCGGCCGGGGCGCCCGGGTGCCGGAGGACCAGTCGAGCAGCAGGTGCCGGCGGACCGACCAGACCAGCCGCTCGGCGACCTGCGCGGCGCCCTCGGCCCCGGTGTCCGGGAGCACCACCAGGAACTCCTCGCCGCTGTAGCGGCCCAGGGTGTCGGCGCGGCGGATCTCCATCGCCAGCCGCTGGGCGAGGTCGCGCAGTATCGCGTTGCCGCGGGCCCGGCCGTGCTCGGCGAGCACCGCGTCGAAGCCGGCGATCTCCAGCAGCAGGACGGCCAGCGGGCGCGGGCCCTCGGCCTGGTCGGTGTGCTCGGCGCGGCGGGCCCGTTCGATCTCCCGGTCCAGGGTGAGCTGCAGGTGGCGGTAGTTCCAGACGCCGGTGAGCGGGTCGCAGGAGGCGGTCCGCTCCAGCTCGGCGCAGCGCTCCTCCAGTTCGGCGATCCGGCCGGTCAGCCGTTCCCGGTCGGCGGCGGCCCCGGCCCGCTCCCGGCGCGCGCGCACACCGAGCACGGTGGCGCCGGCCAGCGCGGGGGCGCTCAGCGCGGCCAGGGCCTGGACCAGCAACGGGGTGGACAATCGGGGCGCCCTTTCGCGTGTCAGGCTCTGCGCGTCACGGTTTTCGGACGTGGAGGATCCGGTGCACAACGAGAAGAGCGACCTGAGGACACGGCTGTTGACGCGGCGCCGCGCACTCACCGCCGAGGGGCGCGCGCAGGCGGCACTCGCGCTGGCCGGACACGCGTGGGAACTGGCCGCGCCGGGCAGCACGGTGGCCGCGTACGTGTCGGTGGGCGCGGAGCCCGGGACGCGGCCGCTGCTGGACGCGCTGCGGGAGAGCGGCGTCCGGGTGCTGCTGCCGGTGCTGCTGCCCGACAACGACCTGGACTGGGCCGAGTACGCGGGGCCGGCGGCGCTGGCCGCGGCCGGGCGCGGGCTGCTGGAGCCGGTCGGGCCGCGGCTGGGGCCGGAGGCCGTCACGGAGGCCTCGGTGGTGCTGCTGCCGGGCCTGGCGGTGGACGCGGCCGGGCTGCGGCTGGGCCGCGGCGGGGGCAGCTACGACCGGGTGCTGGCCCGGCTGGAGCGGGCCGGGGCGCGGCCGGTCCTGGCGGTGCTGCTGTACGAGCACGAGCTGCTGGAGCGGGTGCCGGCCGAGCCGCACGACCTGCCGGTGGACCTGGTGGTCACGCCCTCGGGGGTGCGGGCGCTCGGCCGGGACGGCGGCGGCCCGGACGGCGGGTGAAGCGGCGGGGGCCGGGACGGCGGCGGATGAGACGGCGGCGGCCCCGCTCTCCCGGGGAGGAGGGCGGGGCCGCTCGGGCTCGGGACGGGCCTCAGCCCGTGGTGAGCACCAGCTTGTGCTTGGTGGCCTTCTCGACCGCGTCCGGCGTGTAGGCCCAGGTCAGCAGTTTGCCCTTGAGCCAGAGGTCGGTCTGGTCGTTGTAGTTCTGGTGGAAGGCGTGGCCGGAGGCGCCGCCGACGTTGACCCAGCGCGAGGCGTCCAGGTCGTTCAGGTCGACCACCATCCGCATCGACGGGATCCAGTCCACCTGGTAGCCCGCCGCCGCGTTCCAGCCGGCCGCGTCGACCGCCGCCGAGCCGCCGGAGAGGCGGTACGGGCCGCGGTTGAGCAGCTTGTGGACGAGGCCGGAGGCGATCGAGGAGTTGTCGGTGCCGAGGGTCTGCTCGCGCAGCTCCAGCTTGTGCAGACGGCCCCAGCTCCAGGTGGAGATGTCCTTGCCGAGCAGCGAGGTCAGGTCCTGCCGGGCGTTCTTCATCGCCTCCTTGAGCAGGTTGTCCAGGCCCTTCTGCTCCTTGTGGTCGGAGTCGATGTACGTCCACCAGGAGCTGTCCGGCTTGTCGAGCTGGGCGCGCACGACCTCGGTCCAGCGGTCGCCGCCGTCCGGCTGGGCCTTGCCCGGGTCGCGGGTGCCGCACTGGGTGACGATCTTGCTGGAGCTGTCCGGCTTGGTCGGGTCGTCCTGCTGGCGCACCAGCAGGCAGTTGTCCTTGGCCCGGATGTCGGCCGGGAACTTCTGCCCGAAGGCCAGGCTGAGCAGGTTGCGCCAGACGCCGTTGTAGTAGGCGGCGGCGGCCGAGTCGGCGTCCTGGTGGAAGTTCCAGTCCTTCAACAGGTCCTGGGCCTCGCGCACGTAGGGGTCATCGATCCGCTGCTTGAGCAGCAGCGGGACCAGCGTCTTGGCCATGATGCTGGTGTTGTCCAGCTGGAGGGTCTGCATGTCGTCCGGCGAGATCTTGCCGTTGTTCTTGAGCAGGCCCTCGATCTGGTCGGTGATCTCCTTGGCCCGGGTGCCGTACTCCCAGTCCTTGGTGAGGTTGTACTTGTAGCCCTGGTCCACCACGGCCTGGTTGGCGGTGACGATGTAGCCGGAGGCCGGGTTGAGGCTGTACGGCAGGGCGGTGAAGGGGACCGGGTCCGGCTTCCACTGGTACGAGGAGTCCCAGCCCGGGGCCGGCATCGAGCCGTCGCCCTTGCCGCGCACCGGGACGACGCCCGGGGCCTGGTAGCCGATGTTCTTGCTGTCGGCGTAGATCAGGTTCTGCGCGGGGACGGCGAAGTCCTTGGCAGCGGCGCGGAACTCGTCCCAGTTCTTCGCCCTGTCGAGCTCGAAGACGGCGTCCATGGTCCTGCCCGGGCTGAGCGCCGTCCACTGCAGGGCGACGCCGTAGCCGCCGGTGCCGCGGTCGGGGGC
Source organism: Kitasatospora sp. NPDC029367 (assembly GCF_055569135.1). NCBI lineage: Bacteria > Bacillati > Actinomycetota > Actinomycetes > Kitasatosporales > Streptomycetaceae > Kitasatospora > Kitasatospora sp. NPDC029367. Next base: position 6,893 of record NZ_JBVHYH010000091.1, on the reverse strand, counting down.
GGAGCTGCCGTTGGGGGCGTACTTGCCGACGTTCTGCTGCTCGGTGCTCACGTCGGAGATGAGCGGGGCGCCGGTGCGGGTGGTGCGGACGGTGATGGTGCGGTCCTCGCCGCCGGCGACCTTGATGGTCTCCTTGCGGAGGTCGAACTTCTCGTCCTTGCCGTCCACCTGGTAGGTGTCCGGGCCGGTGACCTTCTCCAGGTAGAGGTCGGTCACGTCGGCGCCGAGGTTGGTGAAGCCCCAGGCGACGTCCTTGTTGTGGCCGATCACCACGCCGGGCATGCCGGCGAAGGTGAAGCCGGAGACGTCGAACTGGCAGGCCGGCGAGGCGGTCCGGCAGTGCAGGCCCATCTGGTACCAGACCGAGGGCAGGCCGGGGCCGAGGTGCGGGTCGTTGGCCAGCAGCGGCTTGCCGGTGGTGGTGTGCGAGCCGGCGACCACCCAGGAGTTGGAACCGATGCCCTGGCCGGGGCGGCCGAGCAGCTGCGGCATCGCGTCGATCCGGTCGGTGAGGCCCTGCAGCAGCGCCTTGGTGGTGGCCGCGCCCTGGGCGGTGCCGGCACCGGGGGCGGCACCGGCCGGGGTCGAGCCGTCGGCCGGACGGTAGGTGTCGCCGTTGACGGTGCCGGTCTTCACGATCGTGCCGTTGCGGGCGTACGGGTAGTCCGGGTACAGCTCGGCGATCTTGTCCGGGCCGAAGTCCTGGGCCAGCAGCGAGCGGTCGACCTCCTCCTGGAGGTTCCCGGAGAGGTTCCAGGCCATCGCCTTGAGCCAGGCCACCGAGTCGACCGGGGTCCACTGCTCGGGCGTGTAGCCGCTGTTGACCACGCCGAGCATGGCGTACTCCAGCGAGGCCTTCTCCCCGCCGGGGTGCTCGGCGAGCCAGGCGTTCACGCCGTCCGCGTAGGCCTGGAGGTACTTCTTGGTCTCCGGCGAGAGCTTGGTGTCGTACTCCTTCTGCGCCACCTGCCGCCAGCCCATGGTGCGGATGAAGGAGTCGGTGTCGACCTGGCCGTCGCCGAACATCTCGGACAGCCGGCCCGCGGTGATGTGCCGCCGGACGTCCATCTCCCAGAAGCGGTCCTGGGCCTGGACGTAGCCCTGGGCGCGGAACAGGTCCTCGCTGGTGTCCGCGTACAGCTGCGGGATGCCGTTGGCGTCGCGCTTGACGTCGACCGGCGCGCTCAGGCCCGCCACCTTGACCGTGCCGTCCACCTCCGGGAAGGAGGCGCGGACCGCGGTGACCCCGCGGTAGCCGCCGTAGCCGACGCCGGCCACCAGCAGCACGACCAGCACGATCACGATCAGACGGGCGCGCCGGAACTTCTTCGAGCGGGGCATCTGGGTCCTTGCGGTCCTGACTTCGGGGCGGGCGGGCGTGTCCCGGGCCTGGGGCCGTGACAGGGCACCACATTAGGCCGAGTCGGACGACCGGCGTGCACGGGGGACGCTCCCGGCGGGATCGGGGGAGGTCAACGAGCGGCCCGGAAGGGGCTGGTGGGCGCCCTGCGGGCACTCGCGACGGGCGCGACGAGGGAGGAAGTAGGCAATGAAACTAAAGATATGGCAAAATGTTAGACTGAGTAACGATCCGCAAGAGGAGCATTGACGACTTCTTAACGGGTCGACGGTCCGGCACTGCCCCGGCCCGGCACCACCTGACACCCCGCCCGCCCATGCCTGCCCGAGGTGCCACTGCGTGAACGTCGCCCACCTGAACCAGCTCCTGCTCGAAGCCTCCGTGATCCTGCTCTTCGCAGTGGTCGCCGTCCGGTTCTCGACCCGATCAGGACTGCCCAGTCTGCTGATCTACCTCGGGATCGGCGTGGCGCTGGGCCAGAACGGGATCGGCGTCACCTTCAACAACGCCGAACTGACCCAGGTGCTCGGCTACGCGGCACTCGTGGTGATCCTCGCCGAGGGCGGCCTCAAGACCAGCTGGCGCGAGGTCAGGCCGGCCATGCCGGCGGCCACCGTGCTGGCCACCGTCGGCGTCGGCGTCAGCGTCTTCGTCACCGCGGCCGGCGCGCACTGGCTGGTCGGCCTGGACTGGCGCACCTCACTGCTGCTCGGCGCGATCGTCTCCTCCACCGACGCCGCCGCCGTCTTCTCGGTGCTGCGGATGGTCCCGCTGCCGCACCGGCTCACCGGCCTGCTGGAGGCCGAGTCCGGCTTCAACGACGCGCCCGTGGTCATCCTGGTCGTCGCCTTCGCCTCGACCGGCGAGCTGGACTCCTGGTACGTGCTGCTCGCCACGATCGCCGCCGAACTGGCGATCGGCGCCGCGGTCGGCCTGGCCGTCGGCAAGCTCGGCGCGTTCGCGGTCAAGCACGTCGCCCTGCCGTCCTCCGGCCTGTACCCGATCGCCGTGGTCGCCCTGACCGTGCTCGCCTACGCCGGCGGCGCGCTGCTGCACGGCTCCGGCTTCCTCGCCGTCTACATCAGCGCGGTGATCCTCGGGAACTCCAAGCTGCCGCACGGCCCGGCCGTCCGCGGCTTCGCCGACGGGCTCGCCTGGATCGGGCAGATCGGGATGTTCGTGCTGCTCGGGCTGCTCGCCGCACCCGAGAGCATGGGCGACGCGGTCGTCCCCGCGCTGGTGATCGGCGCGGTGCTGGTCTTCCTGGCCCGGCCGCTGTCCGTGGTGCTCACGCTCACCCCGTTCAAGGTGCCCGCCCGGGAGCAGGCGCTGCTGAGCTGGGCCGGACTGCGCGGGGCGGTGCCCATCGTCCTGGCCACCATCCCGGTGGTCTCCGGGGCGCACAAGGCCGACGACGTGTTCAACATCGTCTTCATCCTGGTCGTGGTCTTCACCCTGCTCCAGGGCCCGACCCTGCCCTGGATGGCCAGGCGGCTGCGGATCGGCGAGGGCGCCATGGGCCAGGACCTCGACATCGAGTCCGCGCCGCTGGAGAAGCTGCACGGGCACCTGCTCTCGGTCACGCTGTCGCCGGCCTCGCGGATGTCCGGCGTGGAGATCAGCGAGCTGCGGCTGCCCAAGGGGGCGGCGGTCACCCTGGTCGTGCGGGACGGCAGCTCCTTCGTGCCGGACAAGGCGACGATGCTGCGCGGCGGGGACGAACTGCTGGTGGTCACCACGGACGAGGTCGGCGAGGCGGCCGAGCGGCGGCTGCGGGCCGTGGACAAGGGCGGCAAGCTGGCGGGGTGGCTGAACGGGCGCTGAGGCGCCGCCGGGGTTGGTGGGGTTGCTCGGGGTTCTCGGGTGGCTCGGGGTACTCGGGTGGCTGGGGTGGCCGGGGTGACTTGAGTGGCCCGGGGTGCTCGGGCGGCCCCGGTGGCTCGGGTGTTCTGGGTGGTCTGGCGGGATCTACGCGCGTAACTGTATGCTGGTACGACCACGCCGTATGACTACCGTTAGACCACCCCCAGCATCTGCCTGACGCAGAGTTGGCGCGACCGCTCGGCGGCCGCGGCCCGGCCCCGGCCCACCAGGCCCGGCCGGCCCGGTATCTACCCCGGTCGACGCGCGAGAGGACGACTCTCGGCGCCGTCGGGGCCACCCCATGCCCTGCCGCGCTACCAGGCAGCAGGAAGGACCGACCGTGACGGCCCGCCGAACGGTCGAGATCACCGCGGACAGCGCTCCGGACACCGCGGACAGCACCCCGAACAGCGCGACCGCCGACGCCGTGACACCGGCCAAGGTCGGGTACGGCGCGCTGCTGCGCACGCCCGGAGCCTGGACCTTCCTGGCCCCCGCCTTCATCGCGCGACTGCCCTACGCGATGCTCAGCATGGGCATCCTGCTCCTGGTCAAGGACACCCACGGCTCCTACGGCACCGCGGGCACCGTCACGGCCATCGCCGCCGTCGCCCAGGCCCTGATCGGCCCGCAGACCGGACGGCTCGCCGACCGGTACGGGCAGGCCGCCGTCCTCGTCCCGACCGTCGCGGTGCACGCGGCCTCGGTCGGCCTGCTGATCGCGCTGGCGCTCGGCCACGCGCCCGCCTGGAGCCTGTTCCTGGCCGCCGTCCCGGCCGGCGCGAGCGTTCCGCAGATCGGCGCGATGGTCCGGGCCCGCTGGATCGCCACCATCGGCGCCGAGGGCGCGTCCGCCTCCGCCCCGGCCAAGGTGAGCACCGCCTTCGCCTTCGAGTCCGTGACGGACGAGTTCACCTTCGTGATCGGCCCGATCCTGGCCGCCAACATCGCCACCTCGGTGAACCCGGCCACCGCCCTGGTCGTCGAGGCCGCGCTGACCTTCGTCGGCGGCCTGGTATTCGCCGCCCAGCGCCGCACCGCACCCGCCCGGATGACCCCGGAGCCCGGCGTCCGGCGCGCCTCCGCGCTCTCCTCCCCCGGCGTCCGGCTGCTGGCCGGGGTGATCCTCGGGGTCGGGGCCGTCTTCGGCGGCATGCAGGTCTCCGTGAACGCCTTCGCCGACTCGGTCGGCCAGCACGACGCGGCCGGCACCGTGTACGGGATCTTCGCCGGCGGCTCGATGGTCGCGGGCGTGCTCTACGGAGTCATCGCCTGGCGGCGGGCCGTCCAGCAGCGGATGGTGATCAGCTACGCGCTGCTGGTGGCGGGCTGCTCCACGCTGTGGGCGATGCCCAACCTGGTCACGCTCTCGATCGCCGCGCTGGTCTGCGGCCTGGCCATCGCGCCGACCCTGATCAGCGGCTACACCCTCGTCGAGACCCTGGTCGAGGACGGGGCCAAGACCGAGGCCTTCACCTGGCTGACCGGTGCCATCGGCCTGGGCCTGGCGGTCGGCTCGATGGTGGCCGGGCGCCTGATCGACGGCCACGGGCCGTCCGCCGGGTTCCTGGTGCCGCTGGTCGGCGCCGGGCTGGGGCTGATCGCGCTGGTGTCGCTGCGGCGCCTGCTGGTGGCCCCGGGCGGGGCGAGCCGCGTGGTGGCCTCCTCGGCCGACCTCGGCGGCGCGGGACAGCTGGTCGGTGCCGCGAAGGGCTGAACGCGCGGTCGTCGGTGACTCGGTACCGGCTCATCTCACACCGGATTCGCTGGACTGATCCAACGGAATACCGCATCATTGACCATCGTTAGCACTCATCAGGCGAGAGTGCCAGGAGGAAGACAAGTGCCCACGTACCAGTACCAGTGCACCGAGTGCGGCAGCGGCCTGGAGGCGGTGCAGAAGTTCACCGACGAGGCGCTGACCACGTGCCCCGAATGCCAGGGACGGCTCCGCAAGGTCTTCTCGGCCGTGGGCGTCGTGTTCAAGGGCTCGGGCTTCTACCGGACCGACAGCCGTTCGTCCTCCAGCAGCTCGGTGGGCGCGGCTTCGTCCGCCGGCTCGTCGACCGGCTCCTCGGCGTCGTCGGGCTCGACCGGCTCGTCGTCCGGTTCTTCGAGCACGTCGAGCGCGTCGAGCTCGTCCAGCAGCCCGGCTCCGGCCGCCGGCTGACCTCGGTTTCACGGGAAGGCCCGTCGACCCCGCTGCGCGCGGGGACGGCGGGCCTTTTCGCGTGCCGCGGCGGGCCTTTCGCGCGCCGCCGTCAACTTCCGGAATCGAAATAACTCGTGCGGGTGTACGAAGTTATCCACAGGGGCGGGTTTGTCCACAGGCTGTGGGAATCGATTTCCGGAGCGCGGCAAGAACGCGCAAGGTATGGGACACCGAGCAAGACCCGACCGAGTCCGGAGGTGTCCCGATGACGACCACGAGCCTCTCCCTCCCGCTGCCCGCCCCCTCCGTACCGCCCCGGCGGGAGGTGCCGAGCTTCCCGCCGATCCGGCGCGGCTGCGGCGGGTGGCACCGCTGGCGCCGGGCCGTCCGGCGGCGGGGCGGGGTGCCCGCGCTGGTGCTGCTCGCGGCGGCCGCGGCACTCGCCTCCGGGCCCGCACGGGCCGGCCTGCCACCGCCCCCGGGCGGCGCCGTGGGCCGTACGGGTTGTCAATCCGGGCTTCCGGAAGATCACCCGTAACCCGGCGACGACTTCGTCGTTCGAGGCGGCATGAAAGGCTTCAAAGAATTCCTGCTGCGTGGAAATGTCGTCGAGCTCGCCGTCGCCGTGGTCATCGGCGCGGCCTTCACCAACATCGTCAACGCCTTCGTCAAGGGCGTGATCAATCCGATCGTCGGCGTGTTCGGGACGAAGGACCTGGCGTCCTACAGTTCCTGCCTCAAGGGGCCCTGCGAGGTGAGCGCCACCGGTGAGGTCACGTCCGGGATCCTCATCCTGTGGGGGTCGGTGCTCAGCGCCGTCCTGCAGTTCCTGATCACCGCCGCCGTCGTCTACTTCGTGCTGATCGTGCCGATGAACCGGATGGCGGCCAAGCGCAAGAGTGTCGCCGAGGTGGCGGCCGAGGCCGAGGCCAAGGAGGTCCAACTGCTGACCGAGATCCGCGACGCGCTGGTCGCGGCGCGCTAGGGAGTCCCTCAGTCGCCGTGGTGCGGCGGGCGCTGGCTCAGGTACCAGTCCAGCCCCCGCCCACCGCCGGCGCCCGCCCCGGGGCGATCGCCCCAGCCGGCGTCGGTGTCGTCCCGGGACTGCTGGTCCAGCGGGTCACGGAAGACCAGGCGGGCCTTGGCAGGGGCGGGAGGGGTGGTGGAGGTGGGAGGGGTGGTGGAGGTGGGAGGGGTGGAGAAGGAGGGAGGGAGGGGGGAGGGGGAGGGGGAGGGAGGGGCGGGGGTGGCCCCCCGCGTGCGGCCCTGGCCCGGTTCGCGCCCCGGTTCCGGCGCCTGCTCTTGTTCCTGCTCGCTCATCTCGTCCACTCCCCTGCTCACGGTCCGGCCTGTCCTTTCAGCGTAGAAGCCTCGTGAGGCTCCCGGCGACATGCGCCGGCCCGGGGGGGGGGGGGGGGGGGGGGGGGGGCGGGGGGGGGAGAGGGGGGGGGGGGGGGGGGGGGAGAAAAGGGAGGAGAGGGGAGGAGGGGGGCAAGCGGGAGGGGGTTTCGGGGCAAA
>NZ_JBVHYH010000090.1:21443-35510 GCF_055569135.1 Kitasatospora sp. NPDC029367 | reverse complement strand
CTGGAAGGGTCCGCCGTGTTCTCCCCCCATGCCTTCCCCTTGCCGTAGAGAGAGGTTTTTTCTGCCCTTCTCCCCGTGGGGGGCGGTGAGCTGCCCCCCCCTCCTCCCCCCCCCCCAACCCCCCGACGGGTGAAGAGGGGGCTGCTTGCCGGGTGGGTGGGCCGAGTTTCTCTTGTGGCGCCCCCGGATTACCGAGGAGTGGCGTCCAGCTTCTTCTTCTGTTTCTCGTCCTTTTGCGTGTCACGCTTCCTTATCCAAGGAGGGGTGGCACGTTTTCAATGCTTTTGAAGGGCGAGGCCTCCCGGCGGGCCGGTAACGCTTCGGCATCCGAGGGGGTAGGGGGCATTGACACTCCGCTGACGGGGACCGTACGGTCCTGTGCCAAGCGACTGGAAAGTTTCCTAACAGTTCACGTCGATCGGTCGGGAGGGGAGGATTCCGGGCATGACCAAGAGCACTGCCAAGGCGCCCCTCGCCGGCACTCCGAGCCTCCTGCGGGCCATCAACGACCGGGCCGCGCTGGAACTGCTGCTGGAGAACGGGCCGTTGTCCCGGACCCAGATCGGGGCGCTGACCGGGTTGTCCAAGCCGACGGCGTCCCAGTTGCTGGCCCGGCTGGAGGCGGCCGGGCTGGTGCTGCCGGTCGGGACCACCGAGGGTGGGCCGGGGCCCAATGCGCAGCTGTACCAGGTGAATCCGGCCGCCGGGTACGTGGCCGGGCTGGACGTCACCAACAGTGGGATCAGGGTCGCCGTCGCCGATATCACCGGCGGCACGGTGGCCGAGCACACCGTGTCGACCAGAGGGGTTCCGGCCGCCGAGACCGTGCCGAGAGTGGCGGCTGCCGTCGCCGAGGCGGTGCGGGCCGCCGGGCTCGGCGCGGGGTGCCTGCGGACCGTGGCGATCGGTGTCGGCGGTGCCCCCGACCCGGTCACCGGGAAGCTGAACTACGCCTCCCACCTGCCCGGCTGGCACTCGCCCCGGCTGGTCGAGGAGCTGACCGGGGCGATCGGCGCGCCGGTGTCGATCGAGAACGACGTGAACCTGGCCGCCGTCGCCGAGCAGGCCACCGGCGCGGCGGCGGGCTTCGAGGACTTCGTCCTGCTCTGGGCCGGGGCGGGCGTCGGCGCCGCGATCGTGCTCGCCGGGCGGCTGCACCGCGGCTTCACCGGCGGCGCGGGCGAGGTCGGCTACATGCCGGTGCCCGATTCGCCGGTCGAGTGGGACGCCCGGCGGCGGAAGTTCGGCGGCTTCCAGGCCCAGGTCGGCGCACCCGCCGTCCGCGCCCTGGCCCGCGAGCACGGCCTCGGCGCGCCCAGCGCGGAGGAGTCGATCGCCAAGGCCCTGGAGACCCCGGGTGCCGGCGACGCCTTCCTCACCGAACTGGCCGGGCGGCTCGCCGTCGGGCTGGCCGTGATCGTCGCCGTGGTCGACCCCCAGCTCGTGGTCCTCTCCGGCGCGGTGCCGAGCGCGGGCGGCGAACGCCTGCGCGCGCTCGTCGAGGACGAACTGGCCCGGATCTGCCTCGCCCGGCCGGAAGTCCGCAGCAGCGCCCTGTCCGGCTCACCCGTCCTGCACGGCGCCCTGCAACGCGCCCTCGCCGACGCCCGCGAGGCGGTCTTCTCCACCCACTGATCCACCCGCAGACAGACCCCACAGACAGACCTGCAGACAGACCCACAGACGCTCCCCCTGCACCCACCTCTCCCCCAACCCCTACGCGGGCCCAGAGGCAATGACGCCTGCCCGCGCACCCCCAGGAGGACCTCGAAGTGCACGCCACCACCTCCCGCAGAGGCCGCCGCACCGTCGCCGCCGTCGCCGGCAGCGCCGTCCTGGCCCTGCTCGCCTCCGCCTGCACCGGTTCCAGCGAGTCCGGCGGCACCGACGACTCCGCCAGCGGCAAGGACGTCACCATCACCTTCTGGCACGGCTGGAGCCAGGACAACGAGGTGAAGGCGATCAACGACACCATCGCCGCCTTCGAGAAGGCCCACCCCAACATCCACGTCAAGCCGGTCGGCAACGTCGCGGACGACAAGGTCAACCAGGCCCTGCGGGCCGGCGGGGACGACGCGCCGGACGTGGTGTCCTCCTTCACCACCAACAACGTCGGCATGTTCTGCTCGACCAAGGCGTTCGTCGACCTCAAGCCCCAGCTGCAGAAGAGCGGCATCGACGCGGCCAAGACCTTCCCGGCCGCGATGCTCAACTACACCCAGTTCCAGGGCAACCAGTGCTCGCTGCCGCTGCTCGGCGACGCGTACGGCCTGTACTACAACAAGAAGGCCTTCGCCGCGGCCGGCATCTCCGCCCCGCCGAAGACCTTCAGCGAGTTCGCCGCGGACGCCAAGGCGCTGACGATCGCCGACGGCGACTCGTACAAGCAGCTCGGCTTCATGCCGCTGTACCACGGCTACGAGTCCACCACCGAGCACTTCCTCGGCCAGTACGGCGCCACCTACTTCGGCGCCGACGGCAAGTCGAACCTCGCCGCCGACCCCAAGGTCGCCGCGATGCTCGACTGGCAGAAGGGCATGGTCGACCAGCTCGGCGGCTACACCAAGCTGGACCGGTACCGCGCCACCTTCGGCGAGGAGTTCAGCGCCAAGAACCCCTTCCACACCGGCCAGGTCGCGATGGCCATCGACGGTGAGTGGCGGACCGCCTCGCTCGCCGAGAACAAGCCCGACTTCGACTGGGCCACCGCCCCCTTCCCGGTGCCGGACGACCAGGCCGACACCTACGGCCGCGGCTACCAGACCGGCACCATCGTCGGCATCGCCAGCACCAGCAAGAAGCAGGCCGCGGCCTGGGAGTTCGTGAAGTTCCTGACCACCGACACCGACGCCGTGGTCAACTTCGCCAACGCGATCCACAACGTGCCGAGCACCTTCGACGCACTGAACTCGCCGAAGCTGGTCAGCGACCCGAACTTCAAGACCTTCCTGGACGTCGCCAAGAACCCCAACTCGGGCACCACCCCGGCCAGCGTCAACGGCGGTGGCTACATCGTCTCGCTGCAGAACCTGGGCTACGACTACGAGTCCGGCAAGCAGACCGACCTCAAGGCGGGCCTCGCCGCCACCGCCAAGCAGATCGACACCGACATCGCCCAGGCGAAGTAACGGGAACGGTCCACGGAGCTCCCCATGTCACTCGCGTTCGGCACCCGCAAGGGGGCCGGGACGGCCGACCCGGCGGCGCCCTCCACGCAGCACCTGCTGCGCCGGAAGCGCCGCCGGGAGGCGGCCCGCACCCTGGCCTTCCTCTCCCCCTGGCTGATCGGGTTCAGCGTCTTCTTCGTCTACCCGCTCGTCTCCACCGCCTACTTCTCCTTCACCCAGTACAACGGCTTCGGCACGCCGACCTTCAACGGCCTCAAGAACTGGGACTACGTCCTCAACCAGCTGCCGACCTTCTGGCAGGGCCTGCGCAACACCCTGTGGCTGGTGCTGGTGATGGTCACCCTGCGGGTCGCCTTCGGCCTCGGCATCGGCATGCTGATCACCAAGGTGAAGACCGGCGCCGGCTTCTTCCGCACCGCCTTCTACCTGCCGTACCTGGCCCCGCCGGTGGCCGCCACCGTGGCCTTCGCCTTCCTGCTCAACCCCGGCACCGGCCCGCTCAACCACCTGCTCGGCGAACTCGGCCTGCCGCAGCCCGGCTGGTTCGCCGACCCGAACTGGTCCAAGCCCGCGCTCACCCTGCTCGCCATGTGGGGCATCGGCGACCTGATGGTCATCTTCATGGCCTCGCTGCTGGACGTCCCCAAGGAGCAGTACGAGGCGGCCGAACTGGACGGCGCCGGCCCGTTCCAGCGGTTCCGGTACGTCACGCTGCCGAACATCTCCCCGATCATCATGTTCGCGGTGGTCACCGGGGTCATCCAGACCATGCAGTACTACACCCAGGCGTACGTCGCCGGGAAGGTCGCCAGCGGCATCGCCGGCAACTCCGGCCAGCAGTTCGAGCCCGGGTTCCCCCAGGGCTCCACCTGGACCCTGCCGCAGATGGTCTACAACCTCGGCTTCCAGCGCTTCAACTACGGCGCGGCCTGCGTCGTCGCCCTGGTGCTGTTCGCCATCTCGATGGCCGTCACCTCGGTCCTGCTCCGCCGCCGGTCCGGCTTCATGGCGAGCGACGACTAGCGGACGGATGAGGACTCCGACATGACTCTCAGCTCCACCCTGACCAAGCCGACCACCCGCAGCACCGCGGGCACCGCCGCGGCCCGGGCCGCCCGGCGCCGCGCCCTGCTCAACTGGGTCGCCGTGCACTCGCTGGCGATCGCCGCCGCACTGTTCTTCCTGCTGCCCTTCGTCTTCGTCCTCCTCACCTCGGTGATGAACGACCAGCAGGCGCTCACCACCGACTACTGGCCCACCTCCTGGAACTGGGGCAACTACGCCAAGGTCTGGAACACCCCCGGCTTCCTCACCTGGTGGCGCAACACCCTGGTGTACGCCGGCGCCGGCACCCTGCTGACCGTCGTCTCCAGCCTGCCGGTCGCCTACGCGCTCGCCAAGTTCCGCTTCCGCGGCCGCAACCTGGCCCTGATGGCCGTCATCGCGATGATGATGCTGCCGCCGCAGGTCACCGTCATCCCGATGTACCTGTTCTGGGCCAAGCAGCTGGGCCTCGGCGGCTCGCTCTGGCCGCTGATCATCCCGATGGCCTTCGGCGACGCCTTCTCCATCTTCCTGCTGCGCCAGTTCCTGCTGACCATCCCCAAGGAGTACCTGGAGGCCGCCCGGATCGACGGCTGCGGCGACCTGCGCACCCTGCTGCGGGTCGTGCTGCCGATGGCCAGGCCGGCCATCGCCGCCGTCGCCCTGTTCCAGTTCTTCTACTGCTGGAACGACTACTTCGGCCCGCAGATCTACGCCAGCAACAACCACGACGCCTGGACGCTCAGTTACGGCCTGGAGTCGTTCAAGGCCGCCCACCACACCAACTGGAACCTCACCATGGCCGCCACCCTGCTGGTGATGGCGCCGGTGATCGTCCTCTTCTTCTTCGCACAGAAGGCCTTCATCGAAGGCGTGACACTGACAGGGGTCAAGGGCTGATGTCCGCACTCAAGTTGGCAATCGTCGGCGGCGGGTCGACGTACACCCCGGAGCTGATCGACGGCTTCGCCCGGCTGCGCGACACCCTGCCGATCGGCGAACTGGTCCTGATCGACCCGGCCGCCGAGCGGCTGGAACTGATCGGCGGGCTGGCCCGGCGGATCTTCGCCAAGCAGGGGCACTCCGCCACCGTCACCGTCACCACCGACCTGGCGGCGGGCGTCGCCGACGCCGACGCCGTCCTGCTGCAGCTGCGGGTCGGCGGCCAGGCCGCGCGGAACCGGGACGAGACCTGGCCGCTGGAGTGCGGCTGCGTCGGCCAGGAGACCACCGGCGCGGGCGGGCTGGCCAAGGCGCTGCGCACCGTGCCGGTCGTCCTGGACATCGCCGAGCAGGTCCGCCGGGCCAACCCGGACGCCTGGATCGTCGACTTCACCAACCCGGTCGGCATCGTCACCCGGGCCCTGCAGAGCGCCGGGCACAAGGCCGTCGGGCTGTGCAACGTCGCCATCGGCTTCCAGCGCAAGTTCGCCGGGCACCTGGGGGTGGACCCGGAGCTGGTCCGGCTGGACCACGTCGGGCTCAACCACCTCACCTGGGAGCGCGGGGTCACCCTGCTGGACGGCCCGGGCGCCGCCGGCGGCCGCGAGGTGCTGCCGGAACTGCTGCGGGACTTCGGCAAGGAGATCGCCGAGGACCTCCACCTGCCGCAGGCCTTCGTGCAGCGGCTCGGCGTGGTGCCCTCCTACTACCTGCGGTACTTCTACCAGCACGACGCGGTGGTCGAGGAGCTCAGGGCGCAGGGCTCGCGGGCCGCCCAGGTCGCCGAGATCGAACGGCAGTTGCTGGAGCTGTACGCCGACCCGGCCCTCGACACCAAGCCGGAGCTGCTCGGGCAGCGCGGCGGGGCCTTCTACTCGGAGGCCGCCGTCCAGCTGATCGCCGCCCTGCTCGGCACCGGCGGCGGGACCTCCGTCCAGGTCGTCAACACCCGCAACGACGGGGTGCTGCCGTTCCTGCCGGACGACGCCGTCATCGAGGTGCCCGCCGAGGTGGACGCCCACGGCGTGCGGCCGCTGCCGCAGCGGCCGGTCGAGCCGCTGTTCGCCGGGCTGATCGCCGCCGTCACCTCGTACGAGCACCTCGCCCTCGACGCCGCCCAGCGCGGCGGCCGCGACCGGGTCTTCGACGCCCTGCTCGCCCACCCGCTGGTCGGCCAGATCGAACTCGCCGACCGGCTCACGGACCGGCTGCTCGCCCACAACCGCGAGCACCTCTCCTGGGCCTGAGGCCTGTCTTCGAACTCCCGTCGTTCGCCCGGAGGGCGGGCGGGGCGGCGTTGGGGTGCGTGCATCGCAAGGCGGAGGAGGGAGCCCAATGCAGCGCATTGGCGACCGACGACAACGCGGCGAGGTGCGTGCCCCGGCGTCGCCCCGCAGGCGGGAGTTCGAAGACAGGCCTCGCCCCTCGCCGGGCCCTTGGGGACCGGCCCCCGGCCGGGGCTTGCGGCCGGGCCACGTACGAGCCGCGGGGACCTGATGACCCACCAGCCCGAACCACTCCTGCCCGGCGTCCTCGCCATCGACGCGGGCAACTCCAAGACCGACGTCGCCCTGATCGGCGCCGACGGCACCGTCCGCGGTACCGCCCGCGGCGGCGGCTTCGCCCCGCAGAGGATCGGCGGCGCGGCAGCGGTGGCGGGCCTCGCCCCGCTGGTCGAGGAGGCCGCCGCGGCGGCCGGCTTCCCGTCCTTCCACGGCGTGCTGACCAGCCACGTCAGCGCCTGCCTGGCCAACGCCGACCTGCCGGTGGAGGAGGATGCGCTGCGCACCGCCCTGGAATCGCACCCGTGGGGGCTCAGCAACACCGTCGTCAACGACACCTTCGGCCTGCTGCGGGCCGGCACCGACGGCCCGCGCGGGGTCGCGGTGGTCTGCGGCGCCGGGATCAACTGCGTCGGGCTGCTGCCTGACGGGCGCACCGCCCGCTTCCCGGCGCTCGGCGAGCTCACCGGCGACTGGGGCGGCGGCGGCGGACTGGCCACCAGCAGCATGTGGCACGCCGTCCGCGCCGAGGACGGGCGCGGTGGGCCCACCGGCCTCGCCCGGGCCATCGCCGAGCACTTCGGCCTGCCCAGCGCCGGGGCCGTCGCCGAGGCCGTCCACCTCGGGCACCTGCCGGCCTCCCGGCTGCACGAGATCGTCCGGGTGCTGTTCGCGGTCGCGAACGACGGGGACGCCGTCGCCCGGGAGTTGATCGACCGGCAGGCCGACGAGATCGTCCGGCTGGCCGTGGTCGCCCTCGGCCGGCTGGAACTGCTGGACTCCGCAACCCCGGTGGTGCTCGGCGGCGGGGTGCTCGCCTCCCGGCAGCCGCTGCTGCTCGACAACCTCAAGGAGCGGCTGGCCCGGGCCGCGCCGCTGGCCGAGCCGCGGGTGGTCGTCGCGCCGCCGGTGCTGGGTGCCGCGCTGCTCGGGCTGGACCACCTGGGCGTGGACACGGCCGTGCAGGCGCGGGTGCGCGGGGCGTACGAGGCGCAGCCGGCGGTCGCGGTCTGACGCCTGCTCCCCTCTGCTCCCCTCGGCTCCCCTCGGCTCCCCTCTGCTCACCCTGGACCTCCCGTCCCCGCCGGATCCGCACGTCCGGCGGGGGCGGGAACCGCACCGCGCGCGCCGCTCGTGGTACCCGGGTACCGACCGCCACCGCCGCCCGGGGAGACTTGTGTCATGGCCGTGCCCCGCTTCCTCCTCGCTGCCGCCGCCCTGACCGGGCTCGCCCTGGCCGGCCTCACCGGTTGTACCCCCGCGGACTCCCGCCCGACGGTGGCCGCCGCCTCCTCGGCCGCGGCCCTCTCCGACGAGGGCCTGGACGACCCGCTGCTGGACGACGCCGACGACTTCGCCGACGAAGAGGCCTACGACACGGCCACCGACGCCGCCACCGGCACCGTCGCCGCCCCGGGCGCGCCCGTCGACCCCGCCCCGGAGTGCACCGCGCCCGCCCTGCGGCCCGGCCACCAGGTACTGATCGTGGTCGCCGCCGGCCCGGCCGAACTCACCGCCCAGCCCGCCCGGTTCGCCTGCACCCCGCCCCGCTACGAGGCCACCGGCTCCCCCGTCCACTACGGCTTCGCGGCGGCCGGCGTCACCGCCACCCTGGTCGACCGTCCGCGCGGGGAGAGCGCGAGACCCGTCCAGCTGGACGAACTGGTCACCCACCTCAACGACTGCCTGGCCGAACGCGACCCGGCCGACCCGTACGGCTGCCACGGCAACGCCTACGACGTGGTGCTGGACTCGCACGGGCGGATCATGCGCATCACGGAGGTCCAGGGCCCGGACGTCCAGGGCGCGGACGTCCAGGGCCCGGAAGACGCGGAGGTCGAGGGCGCGCAGCGCTGAGCCGGGCGGGGACCGTGCCGCCATACGGTGTAGAAGGCCCTTTCAACTGTTGAGACATGTCTTCGTCAAGTACGTCAACAACCGATCAGCTGCGGATTTTTGACGTTCAATACCTGATCCGGGGCCGCCCTTGGGGCTGGTCTTACTCCCGGCGTCGTTGACCCGGTTTCCGCGGCGGTGCTTTGCTTCCCGCCGTCGGCAGTGAACCGGTCCCCCATCCCCTTTTCACCGACCCTCCCTGACGGGCGGTCGGTGGACACCGGCCTGCCGTCGTCGCTCCTCCCCATTTGTCCCCCCACGCTGTCGCCGCGCCCCCACCGGTGTGCGGTCGGCATGAGAGAGGAACCCTCACGATGGGCATCTCCCCCACCTCCCGCCGGGCACGGGCCCGGGCCCTGACCGGGCTCAGCGCGCTGGCCCTGGCCGCCGCCGGCTTCGTCACCGCCCCGGCCGCCCAGGCCGACCAGCCGGGCAGCGAGTTCGCCGGGCAGTCCCACCCGTACCGGCACGGCAGCGTCCCGACCAAGGAGGCCGCCGAGCACGCCAACGCCGCCTCCGCGGCCGCGAGCCGCACCACCAACCTGAAGTTCGGCGGCGGGGTCGACGGCATCGGCGTCACCACCGGCGCTCCGAAGGTGTACGTGATCTTCTGGGGCTCCCAGTGGGGCACCGCGGGCACCGACGCCAACGGCTACACCACCCTGTCCGGTGACCCGTCCGGCGAGGCCGTCCGGGCCCAGCAGCTGTTCAAGGGCCTCGGCACCAACAACGAGACCTGGTCCGGCGTCATGACCCAGTACTGCGAGGGCGTCGCCAAGGGTGCCACCACGTGCGGCACCACCGGGCACGTCGGCTACCCGACCGGCGGCGCGCTGGCCGGCGTCTGGGTGGACAACTCCGCCGCCGCCCCGGGGCAGGCCACCGGCAACCAGATCGCCAACGAGGCCATCAAGGCCGCCGGGCACTTCGGCAACACCACCGCGGCCGCCAACCGCAACGCGCAGTACGTGGTGCTCTCGCCGACCGGCACCCACCCGGACGGCTTCAACACCTCGACCGGCAACTTCTGCGCCTGGCACGACTGGAACGGCGACACCACGCTGACCGGCGGCGCGGCCACCTCCCCCTACGGCGACGTGGCGTTCAGCAACGACCCGTACGTGACCGACATGGGCACCTCCTGCGGCCAGAACTACGTCAACAGCGGCAGCGCGGGCCTGCTGGACGGCGTGACCATGGTCTTCGGCCACGAGTACGCGGAGACGATCACCGACCAGAACCCGGCCGGCGGCTGGACCGACTCCTCGGGCGCGGAGAACGCCGACAAGTGCGCTTGGAAGGGCGTCGGCGGCACCGGCGGCTCGCAGAACGTGGCCTTCGCGACCGGCTCGTTCGCGATGCAGGGGACCTGGTCGAACGCGGTCAGCGGGTGCCAGATCTCGCACGCGATCGTCCCCTGACCGGCGCCACCCGGGCGACGGAACCCGGGTGACGGCACCTGAACACCTCCAAGCGCCGTCCCCCGAGCAGCGTGGGGCAGCTCGGGAGCTGACGGGACCGACGGATCGAACGGGCCGGAGGGGTCTTGTGCCCTGACGATCCGGTACGGGGAAGCGCCGGGGCGGGCTGTGCGGGCCCGCTCCGGCGCTTCGCGCTGTCCGGCCTCCTCGCCGTCGACGCGGTCAGGGCGAGGGCGCGGTCAGGGCGAGGGCGCGGTCAGGAGGAGGGCACGGTCACGACGAGGGCGCGACCAGCCCGAACTCGTAGGCCTGGATGACCAGGTGGACCCGGTCCCGGGCGTCCAGCTTGGTGAACAGCCGGGCGACGTGCGCCTTGGCGGTGGCCACGCTGATGGTGAGCTCCTCGGCGATCTCCGTGTTGGACAGGCCGCGGCCGACCAGGGTGAGCACCTCGCGTTCGCGCCCGGTGATGCCCTCGGCGGACTTCCGCGGCCGGGCGGCGGCGTCCGGGCGGGCGGCGAACTCCCCGATCAGCCGGCGGGTGATCCCCGGCGCGAGCAGGGCGTCCCCGGCGGCGACCACCCGGACGCCGTCCAGGATGGTCTCCAGGGCGAGGTCCTTGACCAGGAAGCCGCTCGCCCCGGCGCGCAGCGCGCCGTACACGTAGTCGTCGTCGTCGAAGGTGGTCAGGACCAGGACGTGGGTGGGCAGGTCCGGGTCGGCGAGGATCCGGCGGGTGGCCTCGATGCCGTCCATGCCGGGCATCCGGATGTCCATCACGGCGACGTCCGGGCGCAGTCGGGCGACCAGTTCGACGGCCTCGGCGCCGTTGCCGGCCTCGCCGACCACCTCCAGGTCGGGGGCGTCGGCGATGAGCACGCGCAGGCCGGTGCGGATGAGCGGCTGGTCGTCGACCAGGACGACGCGGATCACGGTCCCACCTCCAGGGGGGTCGGTTCGGGGCTTCCCGCGGGCACGGCCGGGAGCGGCAGCAGGGCGGCCACCCGGAAGCCGCCGCCGGGGCACGGGCCGGCGCTGAACTCGCCGTCCAGCAGGGCGACCCGCTCGCGCATCCCGGCCAGGCCGTAGCCGGTGCCGGGGGTGGCCGTGGGCGTACCGGCGCCGAGGTCGACGACGGTGACGGCGAGGTGCTCGGGCGCGTACTCGACGGTGACGTGGCAGTCCCGGGTGCCGGAGTGCTTGACCACGTTGGTGACCGACTCCTGGACGATCCGGTAGGCGGCGAGGTCCACCTCGGGCGGCAGCGCCCGGGCTTCGCCGCTTCGGGTGAGCGCGACGCGCACCCCGGCGCCGGCCGCCTTCTCCCGCATCCGGTCCAACTCGTCGAGCCCGGGCGCCACTTCGAGCGGCGCGGACTCCCCCTCGCCCTGCCGCAGCGCGCCCAGCATCCGGCGCAGCCCGGCCAGGGTCTCCCGGCTGGTGGCCTCGATGGCGTTCAGCGCGTTGCGGGTCTCGGCGGGCTGGGTGTCCATGACCCGGCTGCCCATGCCCGCCTGGATCGCGATGATGCCGATGTTGTGGGCCACCATGTCGTGCAACTCGCGGGCGATCCGCAGCCGTTCGGCGGTGACGGCCTGCTCGGCGGCGCGGCCGCGCAGCGCCTCGGTGTGGGCACGGCTCTGGCGGACGGTGTTGCCGATCAGCCAGGCGATCAGGACGGTCGCGGCGAGGCCGAGGTAGGCGTACGGGTTCGCGGCCTGCCCGTTGACGGCGCCCCAGGCGAACAGGGTGGCGAGCACGGCCAGCGGCATCGACACCGCGATCGCCGAGACCGTCCGGGAGCGGGTGACCACGCAGTAGCCGACCACCGCCTCGGCGATCAGGAACTGCAGCGGCGCCGTCTCCGGGACGGTCCACATCCCGAGCGAGAAGACGCCGCCCGCCAGCGCGGCCGCGACCGCCGCCAGCGGCAGCCGGACCAGCAGGAAGGCGACCAGGGTGGTGACCACGGCGGTGACCGTCAGGGGCATGCCCTCGACGTTGCCGCTGTACTCGAAGAGGTGCCTCAACTCGTCGTCCCGGGTGAAGAACCGGAACACCACGATGGTCGTCCAGAACGCCCCCACCCACACGCCCGCGGGCAGGCGCCTGAGCAGCGGCGGGCGGGGTTCGATGATCATGAACCGATGGTAGTGGCGGGCCGTCGGGCGGCGCATCGGCCCGCGGGCGTAATCCCCGGGGCGGGGGCGGCCGCCCCCGGTTGTGTCCCGCCGCCCGATGCCCGAGTACGGCCCTGACCGGCACCGTTGTCCCCGTGATCGAGATCGAGCGACTGACCAAGCGGTACGGCGCCACCACGGCCGTCGACCAGTTGACCTTCACCGTCCGGCCGGGCACCGTCACCGGCTTCCTCGGCCCCAACGGCGCGGGCAAGTCCACCACGCTGAGGATGATCCTGGGCCTCAACACCCCCACCGCGGGCACCGTCACCGTCGACGGGGTGCCCTTCGCCGGCCGCCCGCGCGGCCTGCGGCACGTCGGCGCCCTGCTGGACGCCGGGGACGTGCACGGCGGCCGCAGCGCCCGGGCCCACCTGTCGGCGCTCGCCCGCAGCAACCGGATCCCGCTCGGGCGGGTCGACGAGGTGCTCGCCGAGGTCGGCCTCGGCAAGGCCGCGGACCGGCGGATCGGCGGCTACTCGCTGGGCATGAAGCAGCGCCTGGGCATCGCCGGGGCCCTGCTCGGCGACCCGCCCGTGCTGCTCTTCGACGAACCGCTGAACGGGCTGGACCCCGAGGGCGTGCTCTGGGTGCGCGGGCTGTTCCGGCGGCTCGCGGACGAGGGGCGGACGGTCTTCGTCTCCAGCCACATGATGGCCGAGATGGAGCACACCGCGGACCGGCTGGTGGTGATCGGGCGCGGACGGCTGATCGCCGACGAGAGCCTCGCCGAGTTCTCGGCCCGGTACGCGGAGTCCAGCGTGACCGTGCGGACGCCGCAACTCTCCCTGCTGACCGACGCCCTGCGCGCCGAGGGCGCCGAAGTCAACCAGGTGGAGCCGCGGTTCGCGGTGGTCACCGGAATGTCCGCCGAGCGGATCGGTGAACTCGCCCGGCGCCACGGCGTGGTGCTGAACGAGCTCGCCACCCGGACGTCGTCCCTGGAGTCGGCGTTCATGTCCCTGACCGCCGACAGCGTCGAGTACCTGGCTGGAGAGGCCCGATGAGCACCATGACCCTGACCCGCACGGAGAGCGCCCGCTCGGTGGACCCGGCGCCCCGGTTCACCGACCTGCTCGCCGCCGAGTGGATCAAACTGCGCTCGCTGCGGTCGACGTACTGGGTCCTGGCACTGGCCTCGCTGGTGGCGATCGGGATCAACCTGAACGCCGTCCACTCCGACCTGACGTACATCGACCACCCGCCGGCGCCGGTACCCGGCCTGCCACCGTACAAGTACGACCCGCTGTACCACGGCCTGAGCAACATCGCCGGCTACGTGATGGCGATCGCCGCCGGCAGCCTCGGGGCGATCACCGTGTTCGGCGAGTACACCACCGGCATGATCCGCACCACCTTCGCCGCCGTGCCCGACCGGCGCGGGGTGATCGCCGCCAAGGTGCTGCTGATCGGCGGGATCACCGCCCTGGCGGGAGCCGTGGTGTCGACGGTGTCCTTCTTCACCACCAACGCCATGCTGGCCACCCGGCACGTCGGGCTCTCCATCACCGAAGGCGTCAGCCTGCAGGCCGTCCTCGCCTACGCGGCGATCGTGCCGGTCTGCGCGCTGATCGGGATGGCGCTGGGCGCGGTGCTGCGGCACGCCACCGTCTCGATCGTCTCCCTGGTGCTGCTGTTCTTCATCCTGCCGCTGATGTTCGGCGGGGACCGCTACCGGTGGCTGCACGAGATCGGCGCCCACCTGCCACTGGAGACCGTCAACCGGCTCACCTGGAACCCCGACTCCTTGACCACGATCAGCAAGTGGGCGCCGAGCGTGCTGGACTCCTGGATCACCATGGGGGTGTGGGCGGTCGTCGCGGTGGCGGTGACGATGGTCGTGGTGCGGCGCCGGGACGTCTGACGCACCCCGGTTGCCGGTCCCGGGGGGGGGGGGGGGGGGGGGGGGGGGGGGGGGGGGGGGGGGGGGGGGGGGGGGGAGGGGGAGGGAGCA
>NZ_JBVHYH010000090.1:0-21436 GCF_055569135.1 Kitasatospora sp. NPDC029367 | reverse complement strand
CCCCCACCCCCCCCCCCCTTCCCCCTCCCCCCCCTCCCCCCCCGCCCCCCCCCCCCCCCCCCCCCCCCCCCCCCCCCCCCCCTCGCCGGGTCAGGCCGCGGGGGCCACGGCCTTGGCGCGGAAGGCCGCGAGGGTGGCCGCCGGGACACCACAGGCGGGGAGGAAGGCCTCCGCGCCGCCGTGGCGGGTGCGGACGTGGCCGAGGAAGACGGACATCGCCTCGGCCGGGGCCTCGAGCAGCGGGGCGGGGATGGTGAGGGTGCGGCCCTCGGAGTCGGTGACCCGGGTGCCGGTGCCCCGGTCGTTGAGGGCGGTGCGGTGGCGCTCGGCGAGGTTGGCGAAGATCTGCGGGAGGGCCTCGGCGGTGCGGGCGTAGTCCTCGACGATCCGCTCGGCGGGCACGCCGAGGAGGTCGAGCAGCAGGGCGGTGAGCAGCCCGGTGCGGTCCTTGCCGGCGGCGCAGTGCAGCAGGACGGCGCCGGGGCGGGTGGCGGCCTCGACAGCGGCGGCGACGGCCTCGGGGGCGGATTCGGCGAGCAGCAGGTAGAACTCGCCGAGGTCGGCGGCGGTGGTCATGGTCGCCATGTGGGCGGTGAGGGCGTCGGTGGCCGGGTTCACCGGGGCGGCGACCACGGCTATCCCGGCGGCCTCGGCGGCGGCCCAGTCGTCGGGCTGGGTCTCGCGGGGGTCGCGCAGGTCGACGACGGTGCGGATGTCGCAGGCGCGCAGCTGGGCGACGACGGCCTCGTCGGCGGCCGGGAACGGCTGGGCGGAGCGGTACAGCACGCCGGGGCGGATCCGCAGGCCCTCCGGGTCGCTGAGGACGGCGGAGTCGCGGAAGTTGACCAGGGACATGCGAGGACCTTTCGGTGAAGCCGCACACGGGGGGAACCGGACGTCCAGTAGGACATCTAGACGTCTAGATGTCCAATTCCCCCGGCGGGTACGGGGCACCCCTCCATCCCACCGCCGTCGGCCCGCCACGGCGACCCGGGGCGGGGCCCTCGGCTTCGTAGGATCGCTCCGTGGCGACGAACCCCCCGAGCACTCCCGCGAACCCTCCCCCCGACACTACGAACACTCCTCCCGACGGCCCGAACACCCCGGTCTACCGAAGGCTGGCCCGCCGGCTCCAGGAGCGGATCGACGCGGGCGGCTACCCCGCGGGCGCCCGGCTGCCGAGCGAGCCGGAGCTGAGCGCCGAGTTCGGCGTGAACCGGCTGACCGTACGGCAGGCCGTCGCGGAGCTGGAGCGGGCCGCGGCGGTGGAGATCCGCCGGGGCGTGGGCACCTTCGTCCGCCCGCCCGCCGTCCGGGTCTCCATCGCGGTGGACCCGCGCAGCCAGCGCTTCGACCTGGGCAGCGTGCACGAGGCCGTGCCGGAGGGGGACCGCGGCGACGGCGAGTTCGTGGTGGCCGCCCCGCCGGTGACCGGCTCGGCCGAGGACGAGGAGGCGGCCCGCCAGCTGGGCCGGGCGCCGGGCGAGCTGCACCGGCTGGACTCGGTGATCCGGCTCGGCGGCCGGGCCCGGGCGGCGTGCAGCTACTGGGTGCCGTTCGGTCCGCTGCCCGCCGAGCTGGTGCGGCCCGGCCACGCCGGGAACCTGGTGCTGGACCTGGCCCGGGCGGCCGGGGTGGAGCTGGAGTACGACTGGCGGGCCTTCGGCGCGATCGGCGCGGACCTCGCGGACGCCGAGCTGCTGGGTGTCCCGGCGGGCACCCCGCTGCTGGTCCGCGAGGGGGTCAGCTGCACCCCGGACGGCACCCCGGCGCTGTACGTCCGGCGCCGGATCGACGGCAGCAGCGCGCGCTTCGTGCTGCACTTCCGCGAGCGGTAGGGCATGCCCCGCGAAATCGGCCCCGGCCCCGGCGGGCACGGCTCCCGGGCGTACGGATCCTGATAGCGTTCAGCGCCGAAATCGCAGGCCGCACGGGGGTTGGCAGTAAGGGTGAACGAGACGGACGAGTGCGACATACCGAACGAGCTGGCCGAGGCGTACCTCGCCCTGCTCGCCGACACCTCCCGCACCGGGCGCCTGCTGCGCCGGGACGAGCTGGAGGCGCTGCGCCGGCTCGGCGAGCAGTGCGCCGAGGCCGGTTACGGGCTGCGCGAGGTGGTCTCGCACTGCCTGGCGGCGGCCCGGCGGGCCTGGCAGACCCTGCCGGGGACGACAACCGCGAGCAGTGTCGGCGAGCTGCGCCGGATCGGTGACGCGGTGCTGGCCGCCACCGACGCCGCGCTGGCCGCCCTGGGCGAGGGCCACGAGCGCGCCCAGCGGCTGGCGGTCCGTCAGGAGGAGGCGGCCCGGCGGGAGTTCATCGACGACCTGCTGCACGGGCGGAGCGACCTGGGGCTGCTCGCCGAGCGCGCGGAGCGGTTCGGGCTGCGACTGGCGGGCGCGTACACGGTGGCGGTCGCGGTGGGCGACGAGCGGTACGCGGACGTGCACCCGATGCTGCACCGGGTGGAGCGGGAGCTGACCGGGCGGTTCGGCGAGCGGGACGTCCTGCTCGCCAGCAAGGACGGCCGGCTGGTGTGCATCGCCCCGGACTCCGAGCGGGCCGTGCTGGAGGCCTTCGCCGAGCTGACGCTGCACCCCGGGCCCGGCTACCGGCCGGTGCTGCGGGTGGCGACCGGCCGCCGGCACTCGGGGGCGAGCGGGGTGCTGCGCAGTTACGACGAGGCCCTGGACGCACTGGACTACGCGCAGCGACTGGGCCTGCCGGCCTGCCAGTTGAGGGCCGAGGAGCTGCTGGTGTTCCCGGTGCTGATGCGCGACCGGGCGGCGATGGCCGACCTGGTGCGCAGCGTGCTCGGCCCGCTGACCGAGGCGCGCGGCGGGGCCCGTCCGCTGCTGGACACCATCGCGGTGCAGGCGGAGGCGGCGTACGTGAACGCGGAGGCGGCGCGCCGGCTGGGGCTGAGCGTGCGCACCCTCGGCTACCGCCTGGAGCGGATCAAGGCGCTCACCGGCTACGACCCCTCGGACGCCCTGCAGCGCTTCACCCTGGAGACGGCGGCGATGGGGGCGCGGTTGCTGAACTGGCCCGAACAACCGCTGTAGGACGCCCCCGCGGAGGGCCTGTTCCCGGCCTTCCACCGCCCGCCTCCGGGCTCGCCGAAACCCCGGGTGACCTGGTCAGGGCCGTTCTGTTGCCCGACCGTCACAGTGTCACGGGCGGCGCGCGTACCAGGGTGTCAAAAGGCCGTAAAGATTGCCGGATCCTGGCAATGTGCGGACGCCCCGCCCGCTGCCATGATCTCTGCGGCGCCGATGCTCGGTGCCGGGGGAAAGGCGGGGGGCATGGCCGGGACGGGGGACTTCTTCGCGGCCGCGCTGGCCTTTCCCACGGCGCTGTTCAGCTTCGCGCTGGTGGTGGTCGTCGGGTACTGGCTGCTGATGCTGATCGGCGGCCTGGGGTTCGACGCCGTGCACGGGGGGCACGGCGTCGGGCACCACCTGGGTGCCGGGCACGCCGGGCACGCCGGACACGGGGGCCCGGTGGGTCACGTCGGACACGGTGCCGGGGGGCACGGTGTCGGGGGACACGTGGCCCACGGGGCGTCCGGCGGGCACGGTACCGGCGGGCACGGTACCGGCGGGGGGACCGCCGACGGGGGGCAGGGGGCGGGCCACCACGGGGGCGTGCTGGACGCGCTGGGGCTGGGCGGGGTGCCCGCGACGGTGGCGGTGTCGCTGCTGGTCGCGCTCGCCTGGTTCGTCAGCCTGGCCGGCACCGTCCTCACCTCGGGGGCACCGGCGCGCGGCGGCGTGTTCGTCGTCGCGCTGGTCGCCTCCTGGGCGGGCACCCGGGTGCTCGTCCGGCCGCTGCGGCGGCTGTTCCCCGAGGACCGGCCGGTCACCCGGGGCGACTTCGTCGGCCGGGTCTGCGTGATCCGCACCGGCCGGGTGACGGCCGACTTCGGGCAGGCCGAGGTGACCGCCGAGGACGGCTCCACCGCCACCGTGCAGGTCCGCACCCCGCAGGCGGACCCGGAGCTCACCGCCGGGCGCACCGCGCTGATCTACGACTACGACGCGGACGGCGAGCACTTCCTGGTCGCGCCGTTCGACCCGTCCCCGCCGGGCCTCTGACACGCCGTCAGTCTCGTTTCCTCGCCAACCACTTCGCACCACCATCCCGTCAAAGGACTCCGTGATGGACACCATCGCCGTGGGTTTCGGCGTACTCATCGCCGTCGTGCTGCTCATCCTGCTCGCCGCGCTGCTCTTCGTGGGGCGCCTGTTCCAGAAGGTCGAGCAGGGCAAGGCCCTGATCGTCTCCCGCACCAAGAGCGTGGACGTCACCTTCACCGGGGCGATCGTCCTGCCCGTCCTGCACAAGGCCGAGCTGATGGACATCACCGCGAAGACGGTGGAGATCCACCGGGCCGGCCGGGACGGTCTGATCTGCCGGGACAACATCCGGGCGGACATCCGGATCTCCTTCTTCGTCCGGGTGAACAAGACCGTCGAGGACGTCGTCAAGGTGGCGCAGTCGATCGGCACCGCCCGGGCCAGCGACCCGCAGGCGATCCAGGACTTCTTCGCGGCGAAGTTCGCCGAGGCGCTCAAGACCGTCGGCAAGCAGCTGGACTTCACCGACCTGTACACCCACCGGCACGAGTTCCGGGACCAGATCATCGCGGTCATCGGCACCGACCTCAACGGCTACACCCTCGAGGACGCGGCGATCGACCACCTCGAACAGACCCCGATGAGCCAGCTGGACGGCGACAACATCCTGGACGCCCAGGGCATCCGCAAGATCACCGAGCTGACCGCGATCGAGCACGTGCGCACCAACGAGTACCAGCGCAACGAGGAGAAGGAGATCACCCGGCAGAACGTGGACGCCCGGGAGACCGTCCTGGAACTGGAGCGCCGCCAGGCCGACGCCGAGATCCGCCAGCGCCGCGAGATCGAGACCCTGCGGGCCAAGGAGGACGCGGTGATCGCCCGGGTGCAGGAGGAGGAGCGGCTCAACGCCCAGACCGCCTTCCTGCGCACCGAGGAGGTGCTCGGGGTGCAGCGGGAGAACCAGGCCCGCGAGGTCGCGGTGGCGCAGAAGAACCGCGAGCGGGTGATCGCGGTGGAGAACGAGCGGATCGAGAAGGACCGCCTGCTGGAGGTCGTCGGCCGCGAGCGGGAGACCGAACTCGCCGTGATGGCCAAGCAGAAGGAGGTCGAGTCCCGCCGCCGGGAGGTCGCCGACGTGGTCCGCGAGCGGGTCGCGGTCGAGCGCACCGTCGCCGAGCAGGAGGAGGCCGTCAAGACCCTGCGGGCCGTCGAGGAGGCCGAGCGGGTGCGCAAGGCCGTGGTCATCCAGGCCGAGGCGGAGGCCCAGGAGAAGCTGGTCAAGGACATCAAGGCCGCCGAGGCCGCCGAGCAGGCCGCCTCGCACAAGGCCCGTGAGTCGCTGGTGCTGGCCGAGGCCCGGCAGCAGGCCGCCCAGCTGGACGCGGCCGCCAAGGTCAAGCTGGCCGAGGGCGTCCGGGCGGAGGCCGCCGCCGAGGGGCTGGCCCGGGTGCAGGTGCGGGAGCAGGAGGCCGCGGCGGTGGAGAAGGTCGGCCGCGCCGAGGCCGCGGTGCAGACCGAGAAGGCCAAGGCGACCGCGCTGGAGGTCGGCGCCAAGCTCAAGGCGGAGGCCGAGGGCCTGACCGAGAAGGCCGCGGCGATGGCCAAGCTGGACGAGGCCTCGCGCGGGCACGAGGAGTACCGGCTGCGGCTGGCCGCCGAGAAGGACGTCCGTCTGGCCGGGCTGGAGACCCAGCGGCAGATCGCCGAGGCGCAGGCCGCGCTGGTCGCCGCCGGACTGGAGAAGGCCAAGATCGACATCGTCGGCGGGGACTCGGTCTTCTTCGACCGGCTGGTGCAGTCGGTGACGGCCGGCAAGAGCGTGGACGCCTTCGTCGGCCACTCGCAGACCGCCCAGGCGCTGGCCGGTCCCTGGCTGGACGGGCGGGCCGACTTCACCCAGGACCTCACCCGGGTGCTTTCCTCGGTGTCCACCGCGGACGTGCAGAACCTGACGGTGTCCGCGCTGCTGCTCAAGCTGATCGGCGGCGGCGGCGAGCAGGCCGGGCAGCTGCGCCAACTGCTCGACTCGGCGCGGAAGCTGGGCATCGCCGAGACCCCGATCGGGGCGCTCACTGGCGCCGCCGTGAACGGCAGCAAGTAGCCACCCCGCCGAGCAGCTGAGGAACATGACCGTGGAAGCCCTCGACGACGCCCGGCCCGACGCCGGCAGCTACGAGGTCCTGCGTGGCCGGCTCGCCCGGGCCGCCGCCGAACTCGCCGACCGCGCGGAGGCGTTGAACGCCCGCCGGGTCGAGGAGTTCGGCGGCGGGGAACTGCGGCTCACCGGCACCAGGCGGCTCACCACCGCCCGCGCCTGCCTGCCGCAGGACCTCACCGCCGTCGGCGGGCTGCTGCTGCTCGGCACCCGCCCGGCCGAGCCGGCGGACGGCGCCGAGGAGGTCACCGACCTCCTCGGCCTCCACCGGCCCGACGACCTCTCCCCCACCGGCGGCGCCCTGCTGGACGACCCGCGGCTGCGCCAGGACCTCACCGACCTGCGCCGCTACTTCCGCGACGCCCGGCTGGAACGGCTGCGCCCGGTCGGCGGACGGCTGCTCGCCGTCTTCCGCACCGGCCCGGCCGCCGCCGACGTCCGGGTGCTGCGCTGGCGCCTCGACGACGACGGCGCCAGCTACCAGGACGGCCGCGGCGAACGCGACCACACCCCCGCCGACGGCCAGCAGCTCGACTGGACCGAGCTCACCCGCGACGACCAGCTGCCCGCCGCCCCCGGCAGCGCACCGCGCGCCGACCTCGCCGGGGAACTCCACCTCGGCGTGGACGGCGGACGGCTCACCCTCACCACCCCCGACGGCCGCGAACTGCACCGCGAGCCGCTCGCCGAGGCCCTGCAGACCCTCGCCGACGCCCAGGTCGCCCACGCCCGGCTCGCCACCCTGCTGCTGGTGCGGGTGCGCCCGTACCAGGAGGAGACCGTCCGGCACCTGGTGGTCCACCTGCCCACCGGCCGGGTCACCCGGATCGATGCCCTCGGCCAGGCCTGCCTGCGGCTGCCCGCCGACCAGGGCGTGGCCTTCCCCGGCGGCTGCCACCTCGCCGACGGCACCGTGCGCACCTTCGACCAGCCGGTCGACGGCCTCGCGTACGAACGCACCGTCCTCTCCCCCAACGGCGAGGACGTGCTGTACGAGTTCCGCTCCGCCACCGACGGCCGGGCGCTGCTCCAGCCGTACAACTCCGTCCGCCAGGAGGCCGCCGCCCCGCTCGCCTGCCAGGGCTACGCGCTGCTCGACGACGGCACCCTCATCGCGCTGCGCCCGGCCGAGGACGGCCCCACCCGGCTGCACCCCGTCCAGCTCTGGCAGAGCCCCTTCACCAGCGAGCGGCACGCCGCCGAACAGCCGCCCGGCACCGGCCCGCTGGCCCGGATCGGCAACGCCGACCTGGTCCGCGGCCTGGCCGACTGCCTCGCCCTCGCCCGGCTGGCCGCGGCCGGCGCCGACACCCCGGCCGGGCACCAGGCCGTGCTCGCCGCCTGCACCCGCACCGCCGACCGGCACCACTGGCTCGGCCAGAGCGGCCTGGGCGGCCTCGCCGCACCGCTCGCCGAGATCCGCGACACCGCCCGGCAGGTGATCGCCGAGTACGAGGCGGTCGCCCAGCTCACCGCGCACGCCGCCGCCCGCACCGAGGAGACCGCCGAGCACATCGAGGGCCTGCTGCGCACCGCGCGCGGCGAGACGCTCGCCGACGCCGCCGAATGGGTCGACCGGCTGGCCGCGCTGCGCCGCGCCCAGGGCCGGGTGGAGGCCCTGCGGGACCTGCCGCGCGCCCGGCCGGAGCGGATCGACGCACTCGCCGAGCACCTCGCCGACGGGCTGGCCGAGGCCGCCGACCGGGCCGTGGTCCAACTCGCCGAACCCACCGCCTTCGAGCCGCACCGGCGCCGGGCCGGCGAGCTGGCCGAGCGCTGCGCCGCGCTGGCGACCGCCGCCGAGGCCGAGCCGCTGGGCCTCGAACTCACCGCGCAGAGCGAGGCGTTGCAGACCGTCTCGGAGCTGGTCGGCACCCTCGACCTGGCCGACGCCACCACCCGCACCGCCATCCTGGACCGGCTCGCCGACGTGCTCGGGCTGCTCAACCGGGCCCGCAGCACACTGACCGTCCGCCGCCGCGAGCTGCGCACCCGCGAAGCCGCCGCCGAGTTCGCCGCCGAGACGGCGCTGCTCGCCCAGGCCGTCACCGCGGCACTGGCCGCCGCCGACACCCCCGAGGCCTGCGACGACCGGCTCGGCCGGCTGCTGCTGCGGATCGAGCAGCTGGAGACCCGCTTCGCCGACGCCGACCCGGCGCTCGGCGAACAGCTCGCCGAACGCCGCACCGAGGTCCACGACGCCCTCACCGCCCGCCGCCAGCACCTGCTGGAGGAACGCGCCGGGCGGGCCGACCGGCTGGCCGCCTCCGCCGAGCGGATCCTCGACACCCTGCACCGGCGGCTGGCCGCCCTGTCCACCGCCGCCGAGATCGACGCCGCCCTGGCCGCCGACCCGACGGCCGTCAAACTCCGCGACCTCGCGGGGCAGTTGACCGCCCTCGGCGACCGGGTCCGGGCCGAGGAGCTGACCGGACGGCTGCGCGCCGCGCGCGGCCGCGCCCACCGGGCGCTGCGCGACCGGGCCGAGCTCGCCGGGGACGGCCCCGGCACCCTGCGACTGGGCCGCCACCTGTTCACGGTCACCACCCAGCGCCCCGAACTCACCCTGCTGCCCTGGCGGGGCCGCCCGGCCTTCACCCTCACCGGCACCGACTACCGCGCCCCGGTCACCGACCCGGCCTTCGCCGCCACCGAGCGGTACTGGGACCGGCCGCTGCCCTCCGAGACGCCCGCGCTCTACCGCGCCGAGTACCTGGCCGCGAGCCTGCTGCTGGCCGCCGAGCCCGGGGAGCCCGAGGGCGACCTGCTGGAGTACGTCCGGCGGGCCGCCGAACGGCGACCGGACGAGGGCTACCAGCGCGGGGTGCACGACCACGACGCCGCGCTGGTGCTCCGCGCCCTGCTCGAACTCCGCGCCGAGGCAGGCCTGTTGCGGCACCCGGCGGCGGCCCGGGCGGCCGCCCAGCTGTACTGGGCGCACGGCACGGACGAACGGCAGCGGCTGGTCTGGCACACCCGGGCCCGCTCGCTGGGCCTCGCCCGGCAGGCGTACGGGGGCGCGGTGCCGGCGCTGGCCGCGCTGGCGGCCGAACTGTCGGCCGCCGTGGCGGAGTTCGTCCCGACCGGGTCCGCCCAGGGCGCGGCCGGTGGGGAACGCCTGGGCGCCGGGGACTACCGGGGCACCGGGGACTACCTGGTGGCCGAACTCGCCGCCGCCGCACCGTCCTCCGCAACGTCCTCCGCCGCCGCACCGACCTTCGCCCAGTCGGCCGGGGCCCGCGCGCTGCTGGAGAAGTTCCACGCCGCCCCCGAGTCCGCCGGGCTGACCGAGGCCCTGACCGCCCTGCCCGAGGACCCGTCCCTGCTGCCCGTACGACTCCAACTGGCCACCGCCTGGCTGGAGTCGGCCGCCGCCGACGCCGATCGTGGCGACCTCGCCGAGGCCGCCGCCGTGCTGCTCTGCCCGGCCCTGCCGCGCCGCCCCGCCGAGGGCGCCGTCGGCACCCGGCTGTCCGGACTGCTCGGCGACCACCCCCGCCTGCGCGGCGGCGCACTGGACCTCCGCCTGGACGAACTGCTCGCCCGGGTCCGCGAGTTCGAGGCGGTCGACGCCCCCGGACACCGCGCCTACCAGCGGCTGCGCGGTGAGCTGCTGGCCGCCGAACACGCCCGGCTGCGGCTCGACCAGTACCGGCCCGCACCGCTCAACGGCTTCGTCCGCAACCGGCTGATCGACCAGGTGTACCTGCCGCTGATCGGCGACAACCTGGCCAAGCAGCTCGGCACCGCCGGCCCCGGCGGGCCGGTGGACCGCAGCGGCCTGCTGCTGCTGGTCTCCCCGCCCGGCTACGGCAAGACCACCCTGGTCGAGTACCTCGCCGAGCGGCTCGGCCTGCTGCTGGTCTCGGTCAGCGGCCCGGCCCTCGGCCACAGGGTCACCTCGCTGGACCCGGCCGAGGCCCCCGACGCCGCCGCCCGGCGCGAGCTGGAGAAGCTCAACTTCGCACTGCACGCGGGCGACAACGTGCTGCTCCACCTGGACGACGTGCAGCACACCTCGCCCGAGTTCCTGCAGCGCTTCATCCCGCTGTGCGACGCCCAGCGCCGGATCGACGGCGTCGCGGACGGGGAGGCCCGGGAGTGGGACCTGCGCGACAAGCGCTTCGCCGTGGTGATGGCCGCCAACCCGTACACCGAGTCCGGCCGGCTCTTCCGGCTCCCCGACATGCTCGCCAACCGGGCCGACGTCTGGAACCTCGGTGACGCCGTGGCCGGCCGGGAGGACCTCTTCGCGCTCAGCTTCGTCGAGAACTCCCTGCCCGCCAGCCCCCACCTGGCCCCGCTCGCCACCGCCGAACGGGCCGACCTGGACACCCTGCTCGCCCGCGCCGGCGGCACCCCGGGCGGCACCCTGACCGGCGCCTGGCCGGCCGCCGAGGTCGAGCGGATGACCGCCGTGCTGGCCGGGCTGCTCCACCTGCGCGGCACCGTCCTGGCCGTCAACCGCGCCTACCTCGACTCCGCCGCCCAGGACGACCGCGCCCGCACCGAGCCGCCGTTCCTGCTCCAGGGCTCCTACCGCAACATGGCCAAGCTCGCCCAGCGCCTCGACCCGGCCCTCACCCGGCCCGAACTCGACGCCCTGCTCACCGACCACTACCGCGCCGAGGCCCAGCCGCTGGGCGCCGACGCCGAGGCCCAGCTGCTGAAACTCGCCGAGCTGCGCGGCACCCTGACCGCGGAGCAGGCGGAGCGCTGGGAGCGGTTGAAGCGCCGGTGGTGCGAGGGGGTGTAGCCGAGGGGGCGAGGGGGGTGTAGCCGAGGGGGGTGTAGCTGGCTACACCCCCGGAAGTGAACCCATGGTCATTGAGCCGCCCCCACCCCAGGCGGTGGGATGGGGATCATGAACGCCACCGACCTCGCCGTCGAACTCCGCTCCGTCCGCCGGACCTACCGGCGCGGGCCCGAACCCGTCGTCGGGCTCGACGACGTGACCGTCGGGTTCCCCTACGGCACCTTCACCGCCGTCATGGGGCCGTCCGGGTCCGGCAAGTCGACGCTGCTGCGTGCCGCCGCCGGGCTGGAGGCCGTCGACCGGGGCGAGGTACGGGTGGCCGGTGCCGTCCTCGGCGGGCTGCGGGACAAGGAGCTGACGATCCTGCGCCGGGAGCGGATCGGCTTCGTCTTCCAGTCCTTCAACCTGCTGCCCGCGCTGACCGCGGCGCAGAACGTGGCGCTCCCGGCCAAGCTGTCCGGCCGCCGGCCCGCCGCGGCCGAGGTGGCCGCCGCGCTGGCCGCCGTCGGCCTCGCCGACCGGGCCGCGCACCGGCCGGGCGAGCTGTCCGGCGGCCAGCAGCAGCGGGTCGCCATCGCCCGGGCGCTGATCACCCGCCCGGCGGTGCTGCTCGCCGACGAGCCGACCGGCGCCCTGGACACCCGCAGCGGCCGCGAGGTGCTCACCCTGCTGCGCGGGATGGCCGACGACCCCGGCCGCGCGGTGGTGATGGTCACCCACGACCCGGTCGCCGCCTCGTACGCGGACCGGGTGCTCTTCCTCCGGGACGGCCGGCTGGCCGGCTCGCTGGAGCGGCCCACGGCCGAGCAGGTCGCCGCCCGAATGACCGCGCTGGAGGCCGACGCGTCGGGTGGCCACGCCGTCGAGAAGGCCGACGCGCCGGAGCGCCACGCCATCGAGGAGGCCCTCGCGTCCGGTAGCCGCGCCGTCGAGGAAGCCCTCGCATGCTGACCCTCGCCCTCGCCTCCGTCCGGCTCCGCTGGGCCTCCTTCGTCGGCAGCTTCGTCGCGCTGGCCTGCGGCGTCGCCCTGCTGGCCACCTCGATCCTGGTCATCTCGGCCACCGTGGGCGTCCCGGACCAGGGGCGTCAGCGCTTCGCCGAGGCCCCGGTGCTGGTGGTCGCCGACCAGGACGTGGACTTCACGCCCGCGGGCGGCGGCGACGTCCAGCCGACCCAGGTCCCCGCCCAGCCGGGCCTGCCCGCCGGGCTGCTCGCCGCCGTGGCCGCGACCGGCCGCACGGTCGAGGACCACACCTTCTACGCCCAGCTCGCGGACGGCCCGCGCGGCCAGGTCGGCCGCGCCTGGTCGAGCGCCGCCCTGGGCGGCTACCGGCTCACCGCCGGCGCCGCGCCCGCCGGCGACGACCAGGTCGTGATCGGCGGCGGCCGCCCGGAGCAGATCGGCCGGTCGGTCCGGTTCGTCACCGCCGACGGCCCGCACACCGCGACGGTCTCCGGCGTCACCGAGGCCGAGACCTTCGAGCACGCCGTCTTCTTTACCGACACCCGAGCCGCGCAATTCAGCCCCGCCGTGGGCGTGTTGGCCGCCTTCGGCCCCGCCGACGCCGTACGCCGGGCCGTGGCGGCCAACGGCGGGGCCGGCGTCGCCCGGGTGCTGACCGGCGCCGAGCGCAGCCAGGCCGACCCGCACCACGCCGAGGTCGCCGCCCGGCTGGACGCCGTACAGACCCCGCTCGGCCTGTCCGCCGTGGTCTCCGGCGGCACCGCGGTGTTCGTGGTGGGCGGCACCTTCGCTCTGTCGATCGCCCAGCGCCGCCGCGAACTCGCGCTGCTGCGGCTGATCGGCGCCACCCGTCGCCAACTGCGCGCCCTGGTCAACCGGGAGGCGCTGGTGGTCGGCGTGCTGGCCTCCGCCGCCGGATGCGCGCTGGGCGCGGCCGGGGCGGCGCCGGCCGGCCGCTGGCTGGTCGACCACGACCTGGTGCCGGACGGGTTCACCGTCCCGGTCACCTGGTGGGGGCTGCTGGTCGCGGGCGCGATCGGGCTGCTGACCGCGATCACCGGCGTGCTGTTCTCCTCGGTGAAGGCCGGCCTGATCAGCCCCGGCGAGGCGCTCGCGGAGGCGGACGCCGAGCGGACCTCGCGCGCCGTCCTGGCGTTCCGCTGGGCGAGCGGCCTGCTGGTGCTCGGCGGCGGGATCGCCGCCCTCGCGCTGACCGCCCGCAGCTGGCCGGACGCGGCGGCGAGCGTCGCCGACTCGCTCGCCCTGCTGCTGCCGATCGTGGCCGGCTGCGTGCTGCTGGCGGCCGTGCTGGCCGGGCCGGCGATCCGGCTGCTGACGGCGCTGCCCGCACTGGTGGCCCGGCTGCGCGGCCGGTCCGCCGAGGACGGCGGCGGCATCGTCTGGGCGACCGCCCGGCAGAGCTCGCTGACCGCCTTCCGGCGCACCGCCGCGACCACCACCCCGGTGGTGCTGATCGTCGCCTTCGCCGGGTGCCTGGTCGGCAGCATCGACACCATCAACCGCGCCCAGGTCACCGAGACCCGCACCCAGCTGTCCGCCGCCGACCTGGTGGTCGTGCCGGCCGGCACCCCCGGACTGAGCCGGACCGTGGCGGACCGGGTCCGGGCCGTCCCCGGGGTGCAGGCGGCGGTGATCACCCCGACCTCCGTACTGGCTCCGATCGACGGCGGCCAGGCCCTGGTGTCCTTCCGGGCCGCGACGGCGGACCCGGCCGCACTGGCCGCCGTCGACCGGCTCCCGGTCGTCGACGGCTCGCTCGCCGACCTCGGCCCGGGCTCGGTCGTGCTCAGCCGCACCTGGCCGGGCTCGCCCGCGGTCGGCGGGCGGATCGCCGTCCGGCTGGCCGACGGCACCCCGCGGGAGCTGCGGGTCGCCGCCCTGCTGGGCACCGGCGCCGAGGCCGTCCAGGCCTGGGTGACCGGCCCCGACGCCGTCACCGGCGGGGTCGGCGGACCGGCCCTGGCCGAGCGGATCGACCTGCGGCTGCTGCCCGGCACCGACCGGGCGCAGGCCACCGCCGCCCTGCGGACGGCCGTGGACGGGCTGGGCGCCCGGCTCGAAACGCCGGAGCAGGTCTGGTCGGCCGCCACCGACAGCACCGCGCGGGACTCCTGGAACGCCCTGCTGATGATCCTCGGCCTGGCGATCGGCTACGCGGTGATCACCCTGGCCAACTCGCTGGTGATGACCACCGGCGACCGGCGGCGGGAGCTGTCCCTGCTGCGGCTGGCCGGCGCCACCCGGGGCCAGGTGCTGCGCACGGTGGCGGTCGAGACCCTGCTCTGCGTGGCGGCCGGCGCCCTGCTGGGCGGGCTCGGCACGGCGATCAGCGTCGGCGGCTCCTGGACGGCGCTGACCGCGCTGGTCGGCCCGACGCCGATGCTGGTGCCGTGGACGGTGATGGGCGTGCTGGCGGCCTGCTGCGCCGCTGTCGCACTCCCGGCGGCGGTCCTCCCGGCGGCCCTCGCCCTGCGCGGCCGCGACGGCAGCGGCATCCTGCGCGGCGCGGCGGGCGCGGCCTGAGGCCTCGCGGGCCCGTGCGGGGCCGGGCCGTCCCTGGTCAGTTGATCACCCGGTCCGACGACCGTACGAACCCTCCCGGCGGCGCAACCGCCCGTGGCGCCGCCGGGAGGGGCGGCGGGCCCGCGGCTAGCGTGACGGCATGGTCGCCCAGGAGCTCGATCTCAGCGCGCTGCGCCGGGTGTACGGACGCACCGGGAGCCGGTGGTTCTACACCCGGGTGGCGCGCAACGCCCGGCACTGGGGGTGGACGGAGCCCGGCCAGTCCAAGTGGCGGCTGTGGCGGGCCCAGCGTCAACTCGAGGACGTGCTCGGACGGAAGCTGGCGCTGCCCGCCGGATCACGGGTGCTGGACGCGGGCTGCGGGGCCGGGGTGGTGGCCCGGGCGATGGCGACCCGCTTCGGGCTGCTGGTCACCGGGGTCGACGTGCTGGACTTCCACCTCGCCGAGGCCCACCGCCTGAGCGCCCGTGCCGCCCTGGCCGACCGGACCGACTTCCGCTGGGGCGACTACCACGAACTCCCCTTCCCTGACGGCCACTTCGACGGCGCCTACTCGATGGAGACGCTCGTCCACTCCTACCACCCGGCCCGCGCGCTGGCCGAGTTCCACCGGGTGCTGCGCCCGGGCGGGCGGCTGGTGCTGCTCGGCCCGATGAGCACCGGCCCGGTGGACCAACTCCCCGAACCGGCAAGGGCCGTGCTCGAACCGTACCTGGACGCGATGGCGATGACCGGGGCCCGGCTCTACCACGCGGGCAACCTGCCGCAGCTGCTCGCCGGGGCCGGCTTCGAGGTCGAGGAGTCCCTGGACGCGACGCGGTACTACCTGCCGACCACCGAGGCGGTGCACGCGTACTTCCGGCTGCCATGGGAGCTGCTGCGCCGCCTCGGCGATCCGGCGCGCTGGCTCAACCTCCGTTCCACCGTGGAGATGTACGCGGTGCGCGAGCACATCGCCTGGTACGTTCACACCGCCGTCAAGCCACCGAGGTGACCGCCATGGCCGAGCACTCCGCCCCACTGCCGTACCCGAGTGGATGGTTCTGCGTGGGCCGCTCCCGCGACCTGCCGCCCGGCCGGGTGCGCACGGCCCGGCTGATGGGCGAGGACGTGGTGCTGTACCGGACGGCCCGGGGCGCGGTGCGCGCGATCGGACCGCACTGTCCGCACCTGGGCGCGCACTTCGGCGCGGGCGGGCGGGTGCGGGGCGAGGAGCTGGTCTGTCCGTTCCACGGCTTCGCCTTCGCCCCGGACGGCTCCTGCACGGGCTCCCCGGACGGCACCCGGTTCCGCGGCGAGCTGGCGCGGCGCCGGCTGGTCGAGCGGGACGGCGCGCTGTTCGTCTGGCGCGGCGAGTCGGGCAGTGAGTCGCAGAGCGGGCCGGAGGGCAGGCCGGAGAGCGTCGCACCCACCTGGGAGCTGCCGCCCGCGGTCGGGGTGCGGCCGCTGGCCTGGTGGAGCGGGGAGGTGCTCTCCCATCCGCAGGAGGTGATGGAGAACGCCGTGGACTTCCGGCACGTCTCGGTGCTGCACGGCCTGGACACCCGCGAGACCGCGCCACCGGAGCCGGCCGGCCCGCTGTTCACCGTCCACCAGCGCACCACCACCCGGTTCCCGGGCCTGGGCGCGGTGAGCCTGGACCAGCCGGTGACGCTGGCGGGGCTGGGCATGATGCGGCTGACGGCCGAACTGCCGGAGCTGGGCAGCTCGTTGCTGGTGTGGGTGCTGCCGACGCCGCTCGCGCCCTGGCGCACCCTGGTGCGCTTCGCGGTGACCGCCACCGTACCGGTGCCGGGGGTCGGGGCGGCGCGGGCCGTGGACCGGGCGGCGTCCTGGCTGGCCCTGCAGGCCTCGGTGCGGATCATCAAGCAGGACCGGCCGGTGCTGGCCCACAAGCGGTACCTGGCGCAGCCGAGGCTGGTGCCCGGGGAGCGCTCGATCGGGTTGTTCCGGCGCTGGGCACGGCAGTTCTACCCGGAGGGCTCCGACGGCGGCGGCAGGACGGCGGAACCGGCCAGCGACTCCCAGAGCGGATCGGGCAGCCCGGGCACCGCCCGCCCCTCGGACTGCCACAACCGGGCCAGCTCGGCGTAGATGGGCACCTCCGGATCGGGTTCCGGAGGGTGCCCCGCACCGTGCAGGATCGTTTCTTCGGCCGACCAGGGCCAACCGGTCGATGTCACCTCAGAACTACTCACATCCACCCAACGCGCCCCATGCGCACCGGGTCACGCTCGCGTCAACCGGGTAGCCCGCACATCCACCCCGCACACCCCACCGCACATCCCCCCGCGCATCCACCCCACACGTCCACCCCGCGCGGGCCGCCTCCGGTGAACGGCCCCGCCGAGAAGCCCTACCGCCGCCGCCCCGCCGCCAGCAGCTCCGCCACCGTCGCCAGCTTCACCCGCGGCCGCCCCTGCGCCGCACCGCGCTCGCGCTCCGCCCGGTCCACCGCGCGCAGCTCCTTCAACCCGACGGCGTCCGGCCGGCGCTGCCGCACCAGGCGTTCGAACTCCGCCCGCCCCGCCGGGGGTTCCGGCAGCACCCGGGCCACCGCGTCGTCCAGCAGCGCGTCCACCGTCTCCCGCGCGCAGGCCCGGTTGGCCCCGATCCCGCCGGACGGCCCGCGCTTGGCCCAGCCGACCACGTACGCGCCCGGCAGCGCCCGCCCGGTGGCCGGGTCGACGACCCGTCCGCCCCGCCGGGCGACCGTCCCGGTCCGCTCGTCGAAGGGCAGCCCCGGCAGCGGCACGCCGCGGTGCCCGATGGAGCGCACCACCAGCCCGGCCCGCAGGGCCTCGCGCTCCCCCGTCGTCCCGTCGGGCTCGCCGTCCTCGGTCAGCCGTGTCCGCTCGACCGTCAGCCCGCCGACCCGGCCGTCCGCCCCGGTCAGCTCCACCGGGGTCGACAGGAAGCGCAGCACGATCCGCCGGCCCGGCCCCGGCTCGGCGCCCTCGTCGGTGCGCACCAGCGGCAGGCCGGCCAGCAGCGCGGCCCGCGAGTCCGGCGCGGCCGCCTCGATCGCCGCCCGCACCTGCGGGTGGTCCTCGACCACCAGCTCGACCCCGGGCAGCCTGCGCAGCGCTAGGAACTCCGGTGCGGTCCAGGCCGCCTGCCCGGGCCCGCGCCGGGCCAGCAGCACGACCTCCCGGACCCGGCTGCGGCGCAGCGCGGCCAGGGCGTGGTCGGCGATGTCGGTGACGGCGAGCCGCTCGGGGTCGGTGAGCAGGATGCGGGCGATGTCCACCGCGACGTTGCCGTTGCCGACCACCACGACCCGCTCGGCGGACAGCTCGACCGCGTCGGCGGGCACCGTCGGGTCGGCGTTGTACCAGCCGACGAAGGAGGTCGCGGGCAGGCTGCCGGGCAGGTCCTCGCCGGGCACGCCGAGCCGCCGGTCGGCGGCCGCGCCGACCGCGTACACCACCGCGTGGTGGTGCGCGGCCAGTTCCTCGTGGGTGACGTCGGTGCCGACCTCCAGGTTGAGGTGCATCCGCAGCCGCGGGTCGTGGGAGACGCTCGCGAAGCTCTCCGCGATCCGCTTGGTGGACTGGTGGTCGGGGGCGACGCCGTGCCGCAGCAGGCCGCCGGTGACCGGCAGCCGGTCGATCATGGTGAGTTCGGCGCTGGTGCAGCGCAGCAGTTCCTGGGCGGTGTACCCGGCGGAGGGCCCGGTGCCGACCACGGCGATCCGCAGGGTGCCGAGCTCGCCCGGCAGGCTGCGCGGGAAGCTGGGCGCGCCCCAGGCGTGGTCGTTGGGGTGGTCGCGGTACCAGTCGCGGTTGAGGTCGCCGAAGAGGACGTCCGGCCCGCGCAGCCGGTCGACCGGGTACACCGCGTCGACCGGGCAGGCGTCCGCGCAGGCGCCGCAGTCGATGCACGCCTGCGGGTCGATGTACAGCATGTCGGTGGTGCCGAACTCCGGCTCCTCCGGGGTCGGGTGGATGCAGTTGACCGGGCAGACGGACACGCACGAGGCGTCGTTGCAGCAGGTCCGGGTGATCGCGTAGGCCATGGCCGGGGTGGGTCCTCGCTGTGGGTGACGGATCGTCAGAGCATGTGCACGCGGCGGTAGATCGCCGCCGACCGGCTGGTGAGCAGCCCGGCCTCGGCGAGGAACGCCATCAGGTGCCGGGAGCTGTTGCGCATCATCGCCTTGCGGTGCTCGTTGCCCTTCACCTCGTCGAGGGCCCGGGCCACGTCCAGCCCGACGGCCTTGTAGACGCCCGGGTGGACCATGCTGCTGACGATGACGTACGCGCCGATGGCGATGCCGGTGGCCGAGGTGCGGCGCCGGGCCGGGCCCGCGTGGCGGACCCGTTCGCGGATCTCCTGCCGGGCGAACTTCATGTGCCGGGACTCCTCGACCACGTGGATCCGGGAGGTGCCGCGGACGATCTCCAGGACGTTCTCGCCGCGCATCCAGTCGCGCTGCATGACGTCCAGCACCTCCTCGGCCACCAGGATGCCGCCGTAGGCGAGTTCGCCCTTGGCGAGCGCCTTGAAGGCGCGCCCGGCCTGGGCGATCACCTTGTTGGGCCGGTAGGCGGGGACGCCCATCTTCTGGCAGGCGCGGGCGAACATGATGGAGTGGCGACACTCGTCGGCGATCTCGGTGAGCGCGAACTGGAACTCGGCGTTGGCGGGGTTCTTGAGGTACTGGTCGCGCAGCACCATCTGCTGGAGGATCATCTCGAACCAGATGCCGGTGTTCATGATCGAGCAGACCTCGTGCCGGGTGAGCACGACCCGCTGCCGCTCGGTCATCTCGTCCCACAGCCGGGTGCCGTAGAGGGTGCTCCACTCGGGGTTGAGACCGTAGTGCTCCTCGGGGAGGGGCGCCTCCCAGTCGATCTCGGTCATCGGGTCGTAGGAGAGGGTGGCGGCCGACTCCAGCAGCCGCTTCGAGACGTCGTCGTCGGCCGCCGTGTGGCCGTGTTCCGCTGCCCCGTGGCCGTTCCGGTCCGCCGCCGTCTGCCGGGTGAGAGCCATGGCTGCCTCCTGGTGCCTGCCCCTGCGGGTTCCCGCCCACCCGCCTTATTAGACGGACAGTACAATAAGAGCCGGTCCCCGAGAACCCCCTGCGCAGCACCGAACCGGCGCACAGCGGGCGG
Organism: Kitasatospora sp. NPDC029367; assembly: GCF_055569135.1. Classification (NCBI taxonomy): domain Bacteria; kingdom Bacillati; phylum Actinomycetota; class Actinomycetes; order Kitasatosporales; family Streptomycetaceae; genus Kitasatospora; species Kitasatospora sp. NPDC029367. Next base: position 1,817 of record NZ_JBVHYH010000090.1, on the reverse strand, counting down.
CGCGCGGCGGACGGCGCGCGCCCCGGGGGCGGGTGGATCACACGGACGTTCGTTCCATACGGACGTCCAAGACGCACATCTGAGACATGGGTCCGACATGGGCGTCTCATACGGACGTACGTCTCACCAAGCCCAGGACGGAGGCGCACCCCCGTGGACGTCTGAGACGGACGTACGTCCCGTCCGCGCGCCGCACGGACGTACGTTCAAGCCCGGCGCCGGTCCTGGGCGTCGAAGAGGACCAGGGCGTGGGCGGCGGGCCGGAGGGCGTCGCGCAGTGCGGACGCGGTGGTCCGCTCCAGGCCGCCGAGGGCTTCGGCGAGTTCGTCGGTGACGTCCTGGGCGATCTCGGCCGCGACCGTGTCCGGGGCCGTGCGCGGGCCGAGCTTGCTGACGGCGGCGGCCGCGCGGGTGGGGGTGAGCAGGGCGGAGGCCTGGACCAGCAGCCAGGCGGGGACGCCGGCGGCACCCTCGGGCGGGGGAAGGTAGGGGCGGGCGCCGTCGTAGCGCCCGTCCTCGGCGAAGGCCTTCTGCTTGACCTTGAGCACCGGCCGGGCCGCCGCCCCCGACTCGCGCCATTCGCCGGCGGGCTTGAGGACGTAGCCCTCGGCAAGGTTGTCGGCGAGCTCGGGCAGTCCGAACAGGGCCGGCACCCGGCTGGGGAAGGCGGCGGGCAGGTCCTGGAGGGTGTTCAGCGGGCCACGGGCGAGCAGCGGCGCACAGCTGAGCCCGGCCGCTTCGGCGGCGGAGCGGAGTTCCCGGTCGGCGAGCCAGCAGCGGCCGTCGGCGGTCTCCACCGTGGCGTCGAAGGGCAGCCAGCGCAGCCCGGGGTCGTACCAGACGCCCGTCTGCACGGGGTCGACGCCGGGGGCGGCGGGCACCCCGGGGTGGGGGTAGCGGCCGCCGGCCAGTTCCCCGTACACGGTGACGACGGCGTCGCGGCCCCGGCCGGCCCGTACCGCCGCCGCGAACCGGCCCGCCGCGACGCGCAGTCGGGGCCAGATCCGGCTGACGCCGAAGAAGGCATCGAGGTCCTCGTCCCCGAGCAGGTCGCGCCGCTTGGCGGCCCGTACGGTGTCGCCCTGGCAGACCACGGCGAAGTGCGCGCCGTGGACCTTCTCCGCCGCCGTCCACTCCCGGCTGCCGGGCGCGTCGGGGCGCCCCCTCGCGGGGATCTTCGGATAGGGCGTCAGTTCGGACCAGGAGTCGGACACGAACAGGATCCTCGCCGCAAAGCCCCACCCCCGCAACGGAGATACCCGAGCGGATCGCTTCCACCGCCGTGGGCGCGGCGGCCTCCCACCACAGCGGCAGGCACCGGGCTCACACCGGGCGCCCACCGGGCTCGCGACGGGCGCACAGGGGCAGAATCGTTACTCTTCGTATTGACCCACGCGCCCTCCGTGAGAGGATCACGCCGACGGCACCCCCGAACCCGAGGAGTAGGCATGGCCGACCGCCAGTACGGCACCGTGAAGTGGTTCAACGACGAGAAGGGCTTCGGGTTCATCAGCCCGGAGTCCGGCCCCGACCTGTTCGTACATTTCCGGGCGATCGAGTCGACCGGCTTCAAGTCCCTGGTGGAGGGCCAGAAGGTCTCCTTCGAGGCCGTCCAGGGCCAGAAGGGCATGCAGGCCGACAAGGTCCGCGTCGAGGAGTAGTGGCCCGAGGGATCCGTTCGCGGGGGGGGGGGGGGGGGGGGGGGGGGGGGGGGGGGGTGGGGGGGGGGGGGGGGGTGGGGGGGGGGGGGCGGGGGGCGGTCTAGCACCGGGTGGAGAGCCTCGCTGACCTCGCTGTCCGGGGCGATGGCGATCAAC
>NZ_JBVHYH010000089.1:0-36003 GCF_055569135.1 Kitasatospora sp. NPDC029367 | reverse complement strand
TCGTGTATTTCTGTGATGTGGGGTACGACCACTATGCGGGCGGCCCCCCCCCCCCCCCCCCCCCCCCCCACCCCGGAGAGACGCCGCGCTGGGCCCCCGGGCGGCCTGGCCCGGGGCTCCTGCCCGCTGTGGTAGCAAGACGGGTATGACGGAACGGATCAGGGAGCGGGACCGGGGCGCCTACCACCACGGGGCGCTGCCGGAGGCCTTGGTGGCGGCGGCGTTCGAGGTGCTGGACGAGCAGGGCCAGGAGAAGGTGAGCGTGCGGGAGGTGGCGCGCCGGGCGGGGGTCTCGGCGGGTGCGCCGTTCCGTCACTTCGCCGACCGGCAGGCGCTGTTGACGGCGGTGGCGGACCGGGTGCTGGCGGACTTCGCCCGCTGGCAGGAGGCGGAGGTGGCGGCCGCCGAGGCGGTCGGCGGGTCGGCGATGCGGGCGCTCGGGCTGGGGTTCGTCCGGTACGCGCTGCGCCATCCCCGGCGGTTCGAGCTGGTGCGCTCACGGGCGTTCGCGGCCCCCCGGGACCCGCAGCTGAGGGAGCAACTGGACGGCCTGGACCGGGCGTTCACCGATCTGGTCGTGGCGGACCAGCAGGCCGGGCGGGTCGGCCCCGGCGATCCGGAGCTGGTGCTGCTCTCCGGACAGGCGCTGGTGTACGGGCTGGCGCAGATGATCGTGGACGGCTACCTGCCTGCCGAGCGGGCGGAGGAGCTGGCCGTCCGGGTCCTGGACACCTTCCGCGCGGGGATCGCCGGGACGGTCAACCCGCCTGAGCGATAACGGAATTGTGGCTGCGGCGAGCCTTGACCGGCCTGGTGCGCGCTGATGTAATCACCGATTACATGAGCGCGAGTCGCGAGTACCGGGAGGCGCAGATGCAGCTGTTCGCCAAGCCGCAACCGGGCTACACCACCGCCGCCGCCACCGGCGACACCGTGGTGCTGCTGATCGGCATGCGGATCAACCGCTTCTGGGCGGTGCACCACTGGGGCCCGGTGATGTTCGCGATGTTCCGGATGCTGTACGAGCTCGGCCGCAGCCCCGAGCGCGGCCTGCGCGGCCGCATCCTGCTCACCGCCTCGCCACGGACGTACTACGTCGTCCAGTACTGGGAGTCGAAGGAGCACCTCTACCGCTACGCGAGCGCACCGGACGGCTTCCACCACACCGTCTGGGGCATAGCCAACCGGAAGGTGCGGGAGGGCAAGCTGCGCGGCCACGTCGGGCTCTGGCACGAGACCTACATCGTCCCCGAGGGCGGCTACGAGTCGATCTACTTCGACATGCCGGCGTTCGGCCTGGCCGGCGCCACCGGCCAGCTGCCGCTGGAGGCGCGCGGCCGGCACGCCGCCCAGCGCCTGGCCTTCCGCTCGGGCGACGGCGCGGGCGCGGGCACCGGCGCCGGTGGAGCGGGTGGCACAGAGCAGGCGGAGGGCGCGGCGGTGGGCCCGGACGGCCTGAGCTGCCCGTACGGCGCGGACCACCGGACGGGCGCTCAAGGAGTGTCGTGAGTCCGTCCGGCGACCCCGGTGTGGGAGCGTCGGGGGATGGTCGATCAGGAGGGCGCCGTGCGGCCGGCGCGGGTGGTGCACGAGGTGCCGTACCGGGCGCAGTGGGAGTCCGCCGAGCTGGTGCGGGACATCGTCGACGGGCGCCTGGACGCCGCGCGGGACCCGCGCTGGGGGCAGTCCGGGGCGGCCACCCCGGAGGAGTACGCCTGGTGGTCCTGGCGGCTCTGCGGGGTGGCCTGCCTGCGGATGGCGCTGGAGTACTGGTGGGGCGTGACCCCGACGGCGATGGTGCTGGCCCGTGAGTGCCTGGCGGCCGGCGCGTACGTCCGCGACGGCGACAGCCTGCGCGGGCTGGTCCACGTGCCGTTCGCCGACTACGCCCGGCGGCGCTGGGGACTGGCCGCCCGGGCGGCGGAGCCGACGCCCGCGGAGGTCGCGGACGAGCTGGCGGCCGGGCGGCTGGTGATGCTCTCGGTGCACCCGTCGATCCGGGAGCCGTACGGGCCCGAGCCGGTGCGGCGCGGCGGCCACCTGGTGCTGGCGGTGGGGGACACCGGGACGGCGCTGCTGATCCACAACCCGTCCGGCTTCCCGGGGGAGTCGCAGGCCTTCGCCCGGGTGCCGTGGCGCTCGTTCGGGCAGTTCTACGCCGGGCGGGGGATCGTGCTCGGCCCGCCCGGCGCCGACGACGGTCAGGTGTTGTCCGGCAGCCCCACCGGGTAGAACGGCATGCTGCTCCGGCACAGTGCCGAGATCGGCTTCAACGCGGCGGCCAGGGCGTCGAGTTCGGCGCGCGGGTGGTCCTCCCAGACGCGCGCGGCGGCCAGGTCGGTGGCGGCCTCCAGGGCCTGGTGGTGGGTCCGGCCCAGCTCGGTCAGCGAGCCGGTCGCGGTCAGCCAGCCCCGCTCGACCAGGCGCCCGGCCGCGGCCTCCCACTCGGTGTCCGTCCAGCCGCGCACCGGCTGGAGCTGCTCGCGCCGCATGTCCATCGCGCAGCGGACCACCAGGGCCTCGCAGCCGTCCAGCCCGGCGGCGACCAGCGCGGCCACATGGCCGTCCCCGCGGTGCTCGCGCATCACGGTGGCGGCCCGCCAGAGCCGCTCGTACAGCCCCGGCGGGGCAGGGAGCGCCGCGTTGGCGGCGGCCAGCACCCGGCCGGCGCAGTCCAGCCGCTCGGCCGACTGCTCCAGGGTCTCGACCGCCCGCTCGACCAGACCACGGTCCACGTGCTCCAGCAGCCGGGCCAGCGCGGCGCCCGCGCCCTTGGTGCGGGCGGCCAGCGCCTCCTCCGGGCTGGCCAGCGACCACAGCGCGGGCAGCGCCCGCTCGACCATCGCCGGGGCGAAGTTGAAGAACGCGGCGGTCACCGGCGGCGCGTCCACCGCGCCGAGCGGGGCGGAGCGGCCGGCGAAGTAGCCGCGCCAGAAGCCGCGCAGGCCGGCCGCCTCGAAGGCGTCGCGACACTCGGGCTCGAAGTAGGTGACGGCGTGCACCGGCTCGAAGAGCCACCAGAGCGCGCGGGCGGGATGGACGAGATCGGCCATCAGGAGACCTTCCTCGGACGGGGCTCCGGGCGGGAGCGGGGAGCTGGGCTGGTCGGTACGGCCGCGGCGGTCGCGCGGGTGGCGGAGCGTCGGGGCCGCCCGGGCGGGTGCGTGGGCCGTTCACGTGCTGATGACCACGGGGACGGCCCCGGTAATCCCCGGCGGAGCGTGACGACGGTCACACGGGGGGTGGGCGGGGGTTGCCGGGCGGGGATTGCCGGGGGTCGTCCGGACCCGCTCAGGCCTGCACGGGCGGCATCGCGAGCGGGTCGATCGGCAGCTCGGCCCGGCAGATCGCCGCGATCGGCCGCAGTGCGGCGGTCAGGCGGTCGAGTTCGCCGTCCGGCCGGTGCTCCCAGACCCGGCCGGCGGCCAGGTCGGTGGCCGCCTCCAGCTCCCGGTGCCGGATCCGGCCCAGTTCGGTGAGCGCCCCCGCCGCCGTCAGCCAGCCCCGGCCGACCAGCCGGGTCGCCGCGGCCTGCCACTCCTCGTCCGTCCACCCCCGCAGCGGCTGGAGCACCTCGCGGGCGGCGCCCGTGGCGCAGTGCAGCACCGGCGCCTCGCAGCCGTCGAGCCCGGCGGCGACCAGCGCGGCCACATGGCCGTCCCCGCGGTGCTCGCGCAGCACGGTCGCGGCGTGCCACAGCCGCCCGTACACGTCCGTGGGCCGGGGCAGCGCGGCGTTGGCGGCGGCCAGCACCCGGCCCGCGCAGTCCGCCCGGTCCACGGCCTCCTCCAGCGCGGTCGCCGCGGTCTCGACCAGCTCCGGCGCCACCGGTGCCAGCAGCCGGGCCAGCACCGCCACCGAGCCCTCGGCCCTGGCCGCGAGCGCCCGCTCCGGGCTCGCCCTGGTCCACACCTGCGGCAGGGCGCGTTCGACCGCCGCCGGGGCGAAGCTGAAGAACGCGGCGATCACCGGCGGGGCGCCCACCGCGCCCAGCGGGGCCGAGCGGGCGGCGAAGTAGCCGGACCAGCCGCCGTCCAGTCCGGCCGCCTCGAAGGCCGCCCGGCTCTCGGGCTGGAGGAAGGTGACGGCGTACACCGGTTCGAAGAGCCACCACAGCGCGCGGGCGGGGTGGACGGGGTGGACGGGGTGGACGGGTTCGGACAATCGAGACACCTTCCTCTTCCTCATCCTGGGCGGGGCCCGAGGAACGGGCGGGGCCCGACGAACGGGCGGGCACCGGCGGTCGCTCCAGAGCTGACCGCCACCAGGGCGGTCCCGGCAACCCGGACGGCGTGTGATCACGGTCACGCGCCGGTGGGCGGGTGCGGTCGACGGCCGTACGGCGCGAGATGATGGGGCGAGGTGCCCGCCCCCGGGCGCCCAGCCCTCGCAAGCCCGCGTACGAAGGTAGTCGGCCATGCCCCAGATCAGCCCCAGCATCCTCTCCGCCGACTTCGCCCGGCTCGCCGACGAGGCCGAGGCCGTCCGGGGCTCCGACTGGCTGCACGTGGACGTCATGGACAACCACTTCGTCCCGAACCTGACCCTGGGCGTCCCGGTGGTCGAGTCGCTCGCCCGGGCCACCGACATCCCGCTCGACTGCCACCTGATGATCGAGGACCCGGACCGCTGGGCCCCGCAGTACGTCGAGGCCGGCGCCGGCTCGATCACCTTCCACGTCGAGGCCGCCGCCGCCCCGGTCCGGCTGGCCCGGGAGATCCGCGCCAAGGGCGCCCGCGCCTCGATGGCGCTCAAGCCGGGCACCCCGATCGAGCCCTACGAGGACCTGCTGCCCGAGCTCGACATGCTGCTGATCATGACGGTCGAGCCCGGCTTCGGCGGCCAGGCCTTCCTCGACATCATGCTGCCGAAGATCCGCCGCACCCGTGAGCTGATCGCCAAGCACGACCTGGAGCTGTGGCTGCAGGTCGACGGCGGCGTCTCCGCGGCCACCATCGAGCGCTGCGCCGAGGCCGGCGCGGACGTGTTCGTGGCCGGGTCGGCCGTCTACGGCGCGGCGGACCCGGCCGAGGCCGTCCGCAACCTGCGCGAGCTCGCCGCGGGGGCGAGCAACGACGCCTGGTGGGCCTGCGAGCACTGAGCCGCCCCGCGCCCGCCCCTGCGCCCGCCCCTGCGGCACCGCTGTGGCACCTCCGCGGCGGTGCCGGATGGCCGGGCCCGGGTGGAGGAACCCCGCACCGTCACGGATGATCGGTGACGGTGTGCCCTCCCCGGCCCGGCCCTTCCCATGACGGTGGTGGAACCGCGATGAGCAACCTCGACCTCAAGCCCGCCCCGACCACCTGCGGCCGCGAGGCCAGCAGCGGACCGGTGAAGGACCTGCTGACCGGGCGCCAGGTCCAGCTCGGCGAGAGCACCGTGGTGCGCCGGCTGCTCCCCAACCTGGGCCGCCGGATGGTGGGCGCCTGGTGCTTCGTCGACCACTACGGCCCGGACGACATCGCCGACGAACCCGGCATGCAGGTGCCGCCGCACCCCCACATGGGCCTGCAGACGGTCAGCTGGCTGCACCAGGGCGAGGTCCTCCACCGCGACAGCCTCGGCAGCCTGCAGACCGTCCGGCCGTACGAGCTGGGCCTGATGACCTCCGGCCGGGCGATCTCCCACTCCGAGGAGTCCCCGCGCCCGCACGCCCGCTACCTGCACGGCGCCCAGCTCTGGGTCGCCCTCCCGGACGCCCACCGGAACACCGCCCCCTCCTTCGAGCACCACCCCGACCTGCCGACGGTCACCGCCCCCGGCCTGCGCGCCACCGTCATCCTCGGCACCCTGGACACCGCCACCTCGCCCGGCACCACCCACAGCCCGCTGGTCGGCGCCGACCTCGCCCTCACCGAGGGCACGGAGCTCAAGCTCCCGCTGGTCCCCGAGTTCGAGTACGCCGTCCTCGCCATGACCGGCCGGATCGACGTCGACGGCGTCCCCGTCGAACCCGGCTCGATGCTCTACCTCGGCTGCGGCCGCCGCGAGCTCCCGCTCCTCGCCCACTCCGACGGCTCGGTGCTGCTCCTCGGCGGCGAACCCTTCGAGGAGAAGATCGTCATGTGGTGGAACTTCATCGGCCGCTCGACGGAGGACATCGCCCGGGCCCGCGCGGACTGGACGGCCGGCACCCGCTTCGGCGAGGTCCACGGCTACGACGGCGCCCGGCTTGCCGCCCCGGAATTGCCCGGCGTCCCGTTGAAGGCCCGCGGCCGCGAGCGCTGAGGCGTGAGGGCCCTGCATCTCGCTCCCGAAGGCGCGCGATGGGGTTGTTGACGCTGAGAGCTCCGGTTGGCGGCCCCGAACCCGGGGCCGGCGGTTGGCGGCTCAGGGGGCAAGCACAGGCTTCAGGAAGGGGCTCGGCTCGCCGTGCCAGAAGATGTCGACGCTGTCCCTGGCGCGGGTGACGGCGACGAAGAGCAGTGAGCGGGCGCGCTGCATCTCCCGGCGGTATCGCGCGCTGTCGATGGTCTTCAGGCGGTTCACGTTGTCGCGCGGCACCAGGCCGTCGCGGACGCCGGCGATGATCATTCGCTGGTACTCCAGGCCCTTGAACCTGAACATCGTGCCGATGTGCACCCCGCCGCCGTTCTTGGGGCCGTCGGGGCCGATCTCCACCGCCGGGATTCCGTGCTGGGCCAGGGTGTAGGCGACCTCTCCCGCCATGTGGTTGGTGGGCACGCAGACCGCGATCTGTTCGAGGGGGATCCGCTCGTCGTGGTGGGCGTTCCAGGCCGCGATGTGGTCGGCGATGGCGACGCGCTCCGCGGTCCAGTCCGAGCAGGGGTGCAGCCGGGGATCGGCGCCGTTGAGGACCGATCGGAAGCCGGCCAAGGTCTCCTCGCCGCCGTCGAGGTCGTCGTAGGACGCCCCCGTCAGGACGTCCAGGGCCGAGCGGAGGATCTGGCGGGTGGTGCGGTAGCTGAGAGTGAGCTTCGACGAGCGGCCTCGGATGTGGATGCCCAGGCTTCCGAGGGTCACTTGATTGCGGTAGATGCGCTGATGGGTGTCACCGACCAGGAAGATGTCGTCCTGGCCGCTTGGGACCATCGCCCGGAGCATCTTCCAGTGGGCCGGCCGGAGGTCCTGTGCCTCGTCGACCACGATGTGCCGGTACCGGTACCGGTAGCGCAGCCAGCCCCTGGATCCGTCCTGGAGGTGGACGTTGTCCAGGCCGCCGGCTTCGTCGCGCTGAGCCGCGACCGCGGCGATCCGCTGCTCGCGCTCAATTTCCAAGCGCGCCGCCCGTTCGGTCACCTGGTCCCAGGTCTGCCGTCGGGAGTGGTCCAACCGCTGGGTGAAGCGCTCGGCGAGCTGCCAGATCTCGGCGCGCTCGGCACGGCCGATGTTCCCGCCGCGGCCGGCCCGCCGGGCCCTGAAGTAGTCCGCCCGGGAGCCGATCGCCTGCCCGAGGATCACCTGCGTCCACTCGTCGTGGAGGAACTCGGCGTCCCAGGAGGTCTCGCCGAGTTCGTCCAGCAGCGCCTGCCACTCCCGTACGGCCTGGTTGTCGTCGATCGTCTGCTTGGAGTTGCCGGGCTCGGCCTCCCGGACGATCCGGAGCGCGAGCTGGTCGACGTGGCTGATGTCCACCCGGGCCAGCAGGCCTTCCCCGCCGAGTTCAAGGAGGCGCGAACGCAGCTCTGCGGCGAGGTTCTTGTTGTAGGTGGTGAGGAGCACGGGCTTGGTGTGCCCCGGGGGCAGCCGGTCGACCAGGTGCTTGACGCGGTGGAGGGCGACGATGGTCTTGCCCGTCCCGGGGCCGCCGCTCACTCGGGCCGGCCCGGAGTAGGTGCGTTCCACCAACGTGGACTGGGAGGGGTGGAGGAACACCTTCCACCGCCCGAAGTCGCCGCCCTTCAAGACCTCCTCCAGAGCCGCGTCGGAGGTGGTGACCATGGTGGCGGGGCGTTCGGCGGCGGCCTGGAAGTCCTCCGGGTCGACCGGGTCCGGCGCCGCGACCGGCGTCGTGACCTGGTCGAGGATGCTGTCGAAGTCCTTGCCGTCGACGATGGCCAGGAGCACTTCCCCGGTGAGCTGCGGGGCGTACTCGACGAGACCGAGCAGCTGGTCCTCGGTGGTGAGCGTCCGGATGACGGGCAGCAGCGGCGCGGCGACCCCGAGGTTGCTGAGCTGTTCGTCGGACCAGTCCGCGAAGAGCCCTCGGGGCGTGGCCGGTTCGACCGGGCGCCGAACGGCGGCAGGCGCTGCCGGGGCGAGGCCGCGGAGGACGCTCTCCTCCACCACCTGCAGGTCGACGTACTCGATGCCACCGGTGATGTGGTTGATCCCGTAGGCGAGTCGGTCGAGGTTCTCGTAGACGTCCTTGCGGTGCTTGACCGCGACGATCAGCCAGTCGTCGTCCGCCAGGCGCAGCAGCAGGGCGCGGTGGTCGTCGTTGACGCGGGCCGACCAGAGCCGGCTGTCGCCCTTGAGCTGCTGGAGCTTGAGGCCGGTGGCCTGGGGATTCGCCTTGAACTTGTGCTGGAAGTCGTAGAGGGCGCCCTTGACCGAGCGGGGGAGTTTGAGGATCTCCTTGTCCGCCTTGTCCAGCAGGCGAAGGGTGATTCCCGGGGTCTTCATCGCGCTGACTCTCCGTCGGTGGTCGTGCCGTCTCGTCGGTGTTGCGGTGTGGTGGCCGGGCTGCCGTTTCGCGGGCCGAGCCGAGCAGCGAGTTCCTGGGCGTCCCAGCTCGTGGCCGGTCGGACATCCCAGCCGGCGGCACGGAAGGCGTTGTCGCGGTCCTGGGCCTCGTAGTCCTGTTCCCCGCCGGTCGTGCGAGGAGCGAGTACGATGCCGATCCGCCGCTCGGGCCAGGCGAGTTCGGCCTGCCAGCCGTTGCTGTCGAGCTCGTAGCCGTCCTTCGGGACAGGCACACCGGCCTCCGCGAGGAGATGGGCGAGCTCCGCGAGCCCGGCCTCGTCGGGGTCGAGGTATTCGAGGACTCGGGTCCAGGCAGCGTCGGGCACCGGCACGGAGGCCGCCGCGTCGGCGGGAGGTCGCGTGGCGATCTGAGGTGCGGCCGGGGCCGGGAGCACAGGAGTCGACCCCTCCGGGGCCTCTTCCGGGCTCCGCGGTTGCCCCGGCGGTGCGTGCCGGGTCGACGCCAGCCACCCCTCGCCCCCGCTCACGGCGAGGGCCTCGACGGCGAAACCGTCGAGGAGGCTCGTGGTGAGCTGGACGCTGTCGCCGCCGCCGTGCTCCAGGAACTGCAACAGGTTGGTCCAGAACAGCCAGGACCGCCAGCGCTGCTTGTGCGACACCTCGTCGTCGTGGACGCGCTCGTCGTCGTCGAGCACGGCCAACGCGCTCCAACTGGGCGGCCGTCGGCGCCCGTCGGCCGCCACCACCAGCCGAAGGCCCGCGCCGTCCGGAGCAGTGATGACCTGAACCGGTCCAGGGGGACCAGCAGGCGTCCCGCCTCCCAGGGCCGCGCGGATCTGCGGGCCCACGGCGTCCACCGCCAGGGCGGCGGCGCGTGCTCCCGTGATGCCGGTCAGGCCTGCTACAGCGGCCTCCGCGCGCCACTGCCAGCGCGTGGCGTCGGGCGAGCGCAGGTAGGCGAGCAGCAGGTGAGTCGGATTGACCCAGACGGTCTCGGAGAGCTCACCGGGGAGGCTGCCCCGGACGTTGGCGTAGTACTTCCGTGCCCTCTCCTCCCCGTCGCCGTCCGACCCGTAGGGATGCCGGACCGAGGTGTCCGGTCCGCCGCCGGCGTGGCCGTTGTCGGTCACGCGGCGACGCCAGTCCTTGACGTCGACGTAGGTGAGCTGGAAGACGCGCAGGCCGTCCGCCCGGAGCCGGGCGCGCTTCTCGGCGTCGTCCGCCAACCTGTTGTGCCGTGGGCCGGCGTGGTACTCGTACCCGTCGAGGTAGACCGCGAGGCGCGGACCGGGGGCATCGAGCCGCTCGAAGAGGACGTCCGGACGGGTGCCGTCCAGAGCCCTTTGCTGGGAGACCCGCCAGCTGACGGTGGAGCCGCTGTCGTCGGTCAGGCGGAGTTCGAGGGAGTAGGTGCCCGCCGAGGTCGTGTACGCGTCCGCGCTGGCCCGTGACTCCGGCAAACGGGCCCAGTCCCTGAGGGTGTCCACGAACATGATCTCGAGGTCGCTCTCGGCCTGCTGGTCGAGGGAGATGTGGCGCGTGGTCGCCACCGGCGAGGTGCGCCAGCGTTCCCCGTCCGCACCGAGCAGGTCGTCGAGCATCTGGCGGACTTCGCTGCGGCTCACCTTGTCGTAGTCCGTGGCCGGGACACGGCGCAGCAGGCAGCGGTGACAGCCGTCCTGGCCCTTCTCCCGGCAGGGGCAGCTCTCGATGACGTCGCGTGCCTTGAGCAGCACCTCCTTGAAGCCTTCTGCCGAGGCCAGCCGGTGCAGGTAGCCGGTACCGCCGGGGAGGCGGTCGTAGACGACCAGGAAACGTCGGGGCCAGTCGGACTCGCTGCCGTCGGGCATGGAGGCGGTCGCGATGTCGATGTGGTCCGGGTCGCCGCCGTAGCGTGCGGCTATGCCGACGAACAGGGCGGCGGTGAAGGACGCCAGACGCTCCTTGGCCCGCGCCACGGAGGCGGGCAGCAGGATCCGCACGGCCTCAGTGGTCAACTCGTGGGCGAGCAGCAGGGGTACGTCCTGCGGCTCGGTCCGGCTGGAGCCGGCCTGCTGCGGTGTCCTGCGGCGGGGGCACCAGAGCAGGTGGTGGGCACCTGCTCTCGCGGGAGCACTGAGCGACTCGGTGAGGGCGTCGGCAGGGGTATCGACGACGGGCCGGCCATCGGCCGTCGCGCCTCCGCAACTCGTGCACACGAAGAACGGGTTGAGACGTACGTCCTCCCCGGCGACGGGCACGGTGCTGCTGCCGTCCTGGCGGTCGATGCCCAGGTTGAGCGTCCTCACGACCGCACGGCGGGCGAAGTCCACCCCGAACGTCGCCGTGTCGTGCCGCCACGAGCCGCCGGAGAGCTGGTGCGGGTCGATGTCGACGGCGGTGAGGACGGAGTACCGGCGGAGCTCGCGCTCGTCCCTGTCGTCACGGACGCGGGCGTCGTCGCGCCTGTCCCGCGCCACCACCTGCCGCGGCTGGAGAACGTACTGCACGCACCCGGCGTCCGCGATGGCCCGCCCGCCACAGCGCGGGCACGGGTCGGTATCGGTCAGCGCGTTCTCGGTGCGGACGAACCCGCAGGACGGGCAGAGCCGCCAGGTGGACCAGGCCCGCCGCTCGGGACTGCCGATGTCCAGGGCACGCACCACGTGCCGGTAGCCGTTGACGTAGAAGCTGCTGCCGGGGGCGAGTTCGGTGAGGGCGAGCCGACGGGAGCGGTCGTAGCTGCGGACCTCGCTGCGGTAGACGCGGGGAGTCCCGTCCTCCGAGTCGCCAGGGCGCGCGGTGGCTCCGTCCGGCTCCGACGGGTCTTCCCGCCAGTAGAGGGTGGCTTCGAGCTTGGTGGTCGTGTCGGCGAGGCTGTAGTTCGGCAGGAGCCCGAGCTCGACCAGCGCGCCGTGGGCGCTCGCCCGGTTCAGCGCGCCCAGGAGGTTGCCGGTGCTGCGCAGTTCGGCGCGCAGTTGCCGCCGCTCGCGGTCTTGCTCCGGGTCGGTCGTGACGAGGGCGTCGACGGCCTTGTTGATGGCCGCGAGTCGTCGCTTCAGCTCCTCGCGGCGAAGGACCCATGCTTCTTCGGCCTCCTGGAGGCGGCGCGCTATGCCGCTGGTGGCGTAGGACCGCAACTCGTCGGCAGCATGGCCGGACACACCGGCGTCGTCGTCCTGGCCGGTGCCGCGTGGGAAGAGTGCCAGGAACTCCTCCACCAGGGTCTTGCCGTGGGTGAGCGCCGCGTCGGCCAGGTCCTGGCACCAGCCGGTGGTGCCGAACAGCGCCGACACGAGCCTGGGCACGGGCTGCAGCTGCTCGCCGTCGGCCGTGGTCAGCCGGCCCGCGGCGGCCAGGTCGAGCAGCCGTGCCGTGTACTGGCGGCGGAGGATTTCGACGGCCGACAGGTAGCAGCCCGGCGGCACGATGTCGCCGGCGATCATCTCGCGCGGATCGTCGAGGTAGTACAGGTCGCGGGCTCTGCGGCCGCCGAAGGCGACGACGAGGGCGTTGCCGGTCTTCCGGCCGGCGCGACCGGCCCGTTGGACGTAATTCGCCGGTCCGTCGGGCAGGGAACCGAGCAGGACGGCGGACAGGTCGCCGATGTCGATGCCGAGTTCGAGGGTCGGTGTGCAGGAGAGCACGTTGGGGTCGGTGTAGTGCGTGCCGGACCGGAACGTCCGCTCGACCCTCTCCCGCTCGGGGCGGGTGAGCATGCCGGTGTGCTCGGCGGTGACCACGCGGAAGGTGCCGCCGGTCAGGTAGAGACGCCGGTAGTAGTCGTCGGTGTAGTCGCGCTCCTGGACGCCGCCGAAGCCGGACGTGGTGCCACCGGTGCGGGAGGCGCCGTACTGCGGCGGGGTCAGGATTCCCTTGCAGCGGTAGCGTGGGCAGGGGTGCCCGTACCAGCGCGTGCGCCGCTCGGGCGGCACGACCTGCTGCCAGCCGCAGTCCTCACAGCTGACGAAGGCCTTGTTGACGATCGAGTCGCCGAGCAGCCGGACCTCGATGTGGCCCGGCTGAAGCCCGTAGACACGCGTGGTGCCGTCCTGGGCCGTGCGGACGGCGAGGACCTGCTCGTCGGCGAGTGTCGGAAGCAGTCGGCGTAGGTACTCGATGGCACCGGCGGGCTCCAACCCGAGGCACCGCCGGGTCCAGTCCTGGTACCAGCCGCCACGGCCCGAGACCGTGTCGAAGTAGGACTTGTCCTTCGGCCCGTCGAGCAGGAACCGCGGTGCTGTGATTCCCTCGGGGAAGGCCGGCATGCCGTCGGGGCGACGACCAGAGATCTTAAACCGGGTGACGCCCGCGTCCTTCATCCACGGCTCCAGCCAGCGGTGCCGCACCCCACCGCGCTGTCGCAGGCGTTCCAGCAGGCCGCGGACGTAGGCGACGTAGCGCTCGGAGGTCGGCATCGACTCCGCGACGAGCAGCTGCCCCGGCAGGGCGAGGTAGAGATCACGCGCGAGTGCGGCGACGCGTTCGGGATCGTCCAGGACGACCTCGGCGGCGGCTGTCCTGGTGAGTTCCAGGGTGCGCCCGAGCCTTGAGCGCAGGCCGAACTCCATGACGGTGGCGAACGCCAGGCGCTCGCCGATCAGCCTCCAGGTGCGGGCGTCACCGGTGCCGCGTCCGGACAGCAGCCGGTCCACGCCGGCCTCGTCGTGCAGGTCCGGCGGGACGACGGCGGCGAGCGTGCCGGGGTCGTCCACCGAGTCCAGGACGTTCCCGATCAGGTCGTTGAGCGGGAGCGGGGCGCCGGAGTCCTCCAGGTTGTGCGCCAGCAGCGACCGGAGGGAGAACTTGTAGGAGGCGTTGGCGATGTACCCGGCCCGGTGGGCCGCGTCCTGGGTGGAGTCGTTGAAGACCAGCGTCTTGCGCTCTTCCGGGACGAGCGCGATGTCGCCGCCGGTGAACAGCTGGGTGACGGTCGCCGAGGCGAGCGCTGCCAGGGCCGTGCCGAGGAAGCGGATGCCGTTGTCGGTGTTGCACGCCGGGCAGCGGTCGTCCGTCGCCGCCTTGTCGGCGGTCTTCTTGTCCAGGATCGCCAGCGCGAACCACGCGTCCAGCAGGTCACCGTCGTCGGCCGCGACCGGCATGCGGTAGGTGCCCTGCGTCCCGTCCAGCACGACCACGGCGAGCGGATCGGTCCCGCCGCTCGCCGGCCGGGAGCCGGTGAGGGCGGCGAGCGCCTCCTGCTTCTCCGATCGGGTGGCGGAGATGAAGTAGCGGATGCGCCGCTTGTCCCGCCCGAGGCCCGCCCGCCAGATCTTGTCGTGGGCCATCACGAGCCGCTGCGGATCGGCCTCCGGGGACAGCGCGGCCCATCCGGACCGGCCGCAGGTGCGGCAGTAGACGGCCGGGAGGTGGACCTGAGCCGGGCGGACCGCGGTGTCCGCACCGGGGAGCGCCGCCGGCCGCAGCGAGCCGCTCGACGGCCGGCTGCCGGACGAGGACTCGCCGTCCTCACTGTCCACCGGCAGGGCGGCGGCCGCGCTGCGGCGGGCAGCCGCCCGGTCGTCCTCGTACCAGCGGAACTCCGGTGCGCCGCCGAGGCCGCGCAGCACCCTGGTCACCGGTCGGACCCACAGGTGGGCTTCCACGTGGAGCAGGGGGCGTGGTCGGCGCTGGTCGGAGTCCGGGTCCCGTGCGGCGGACAGCAGGGCGACGAAGCGGGAGAGCGCCTGCAGCACGAGCCGGGGGTTCTCCCGCGCGGTACGGCCCCACGTGTAGCCGAAGCGCGCCAGGCGGTCCCGCAGGCCCCACTCGTCGAGCGGCTCGCCGTTGAGCAGGGTCAGGACCCCGTGGGTGAAGTCGTGGCGCCGGAGCATCCGTCCGATCTGGAAGGCGTCCAGCCCCGAGCGCCCGAGCATGCGGGTGGCGAGCCCGTTCAGGTCCAGCAATCTGGGGTTGGACTCCACGCCCGGGCCGCCGGAGGCCGTGATCACCTCCTGCGGGGTAGGGGGCTCGGGGAGCTCGTAGTCCACCGCGCCGGTGAACTCCTCGGCGGTCATCCTTTCTTCGCCGACCAGGGTGTCCGGCGTGAAGGGCATCCCGAACACCTGGGCAGCGACGTCCAGGATCCCGCCGGCCTGCGCACCGGGGCGGCCTTCGCCGAGGGTCGCCGAGGTGGCCACCGGGCAGATCGACCCGAGCGGGCTGCCAGGACGGGTGGCGCCGACGACCGCGGCCAGCCGGCGCAGCAGCATCGCGACGTCCGTGCCCTGTGCCCCGTCGTAGGTGTGGAACTCGTCCAGGACCACGTGGGTGATCTCGGCGCCCTCCCACAGGGCGCGGTCCTCGCCGCGTTGGAGGAGCAGGTCGAGCATCTTGTAGTTGGTGATCAGTACGTCCGGCGGCGAGACCCGCATCTCCTCACGGCGCGTCATCACCCGCCGGAAGTCGGTGTCCGGCCGGTCGCCGATGTAGAGGCCTGCCGTGACCTCCGCCAGCTCCGGCTGCGCCAGGTAGTCCCCGATGCGGCCTGCCTGGTCGGTCGCGAGGGCGTTCATCGGGTACAGCAGGACGGCCTTGACCCCTCGTCGGCCGCGTGCCTTCTCCCGGCGGCAGTGGTCGAGGATGGGGACGAGGAACGACTCGGTCTTGCCCGAGCCGGTTCCCGTCGTCACGAGCGTCGGCAGGGCGGGGCCGTGCAGCGTGCTCAGCCGCTCCCACGCCTTGGCCTGGTGCCGGTACGGCGGAAAGCCGGGTTGCCACTCGAGGTGCCGTTGCCAGCCCTCGTCTGCGAGGTGGAACGGCGTCCTGATCCGCAGGTAGGGCCCGCGGAAGATCCCGGTCTCGGGGTGGCCGAGGAAGCGCTCCAGCGCGCCACGGGTGTCCTCGTCCGCCAGCGCGTACGTCGTCGTGAGGTACTGCGTCAGACTGCCGCGCAGCTGCGCGGCGGCCAGGGTTGGCCTCACGGCGGACTCCTTCGACGTGCGCTTTCACGGAGCGTGGATCACTTGATCACACCGTATAGTGCGGCACCGACCTATCGGGCCCCGTTCTCGGTCACGACCAGGCTTCGAGTTCCTTGACGAACGCGGTGTAGGAGCTGTTGCGGGCCGCCGGATGAGGTGTGACGAGCTTGTGCTTCGCGGCCTGCTCCATGATGGAGGGGGCGTGCGATTCGCGGTACGGGGGCGTCCGGAGCTGTTTCGCCAGGTGCTCCTTGGCCTTGGCGATCATGCCGAAGTCCCGGGTGGCGTCCTTGGGGTTGAGGCGCCAGTTCGGTTTGGTCTTCGGGAACGCCTCGGGAAAGAGCATCAGCCACGCCTCGATCTCGGCGGCAGCCAGGGCGAGCGCGGAGTTGCAGGTCGTGAAGGTTCGCCGAAGCTCGTCCGCCAACGTGTCGCGAGTCGATTCGTACTCGTTGTCAGTGACACCGTCCATGTCCACGTGAACGACAATGCCGAAGAGCGTCGCGTCCTCCTTCTCGGCCATGGCCGCTGCGAACCTGCGGAGCTTGTCCAGATGCGGCGCGAGTTGAGTGGTGGCTTTGCTCAGACGCATGTTGCGCTGATGGAGAGGGACGACCTTCGGACACTGCTTCGGCAGGAGTTCGGGTATGAGGTGTCGGAGTACGTCCCGGTCGTAGTCGCCCTCTCCGGCGACCACGATGATCGACTTCTGCTTTCCTCGGCGGCTGCCCTTGTCCCGGGTCATCGCACACCACCGCCGAGGGTGCCCGAGAACCACAACTCCCCGAGGGGAAGTCCTTCGGATGCCTCGAATCTGCGATGGATCTCCTCGGTGCTGGTGGCGGGGATCCGGGAGGCGCCCGTCTCATCGCGCTCGCAGATGACGAGCTCCTCGGGCTCCAAGTAGTCCGCGAAGATCGGTGAGTGGCTGATGACGAGGAACTGGGACCGTTCACTCGCCTCCCGGAGCCGGTCGGACAGGAGACGGAGCGCGTGCGGATGCAGGCCGTGGTCGATCTCCTCGATGCAGGTGAGGATCGGCGGGTGGGGATCGTGGAACAGGGCCAGGAGGCACAGCAACCGGACCGTGCCGAACGATGCGTCGGCGAGCTGTGTGCGGCCGCGCAGCCCGCGCTCCTTCAGCATGACCGTGACGCGGTCCGCCTTGCCGGGAGTGGATACGATCTCGATGTCCTCGATGTCCCGCACCACGTACCGGATGTCCTCGAGCAGCGACTCCCAGGCATCGGCGTCCTTCTTCAGTTCGAGAAGGAAGTCCGCGATGTTCCTCGCGTCGTTGGCGAGCTTTCGGCCGGTGAAGCCGATGGGCGAGGGCTCACGTGCCTTGCGCACATCGGCATCGAAGGTCCGGACCGAGGAGATGTGCCGACCGATCGTGCGTATGGCGTCGAAGGACGGACCGGCCGCCGGGAGACCCACCGACTCCTGGAGGCCGCTCACGTGACGGTCCCGCACGTAGGTCGGCCCCGTCGGCACTTCCTCCCGGAGCGGGCTGCCGACGAGGAGCTCGTCCCGGCGCAACTCGATCGTGGAAGCCTCGGCAGGGCCGAGGTGCTGGACGAACCGCTCCCGCCTGGACAGGACGAGCTGGTCGTCGGAGGTCCCGCGTACACGGCGTTCGAGCAAGGTCAGGCTGTACGTGTCCCGGTGCGTGTCGGTCGCATGCTCCGTCCACACGCCTTCGAGCCCGATGCTCAGCTCGGACTTGGTGCGGCGTCCGCCTCGGTGAGCGACCTCCGGATATCCGTCGTAGGTCTCAAGCGTCGGACCGATGCCCTGACGTGCGATGTCGGAGAGGAACTCGAATGCCTTGAGCACGTTCGACTTGCCGGCCGCGTTCGGCCCGACCAGGACCTTCAGCGGCCCCAACGGGAGCGAGGTGTCAGTGAGCGTCCGGAAGTTGGCCACGTTCAAGCGGGTGAATCGATGCTGCAAGGGATGCCGATCCGAGTGGTTGTATGCCAGTCGCAATGGAACGGCGCCAGCCTACCCAGCGCTGATCACGACGACTGACGATCCCGAGAATCGGCACGCCTGGATGGACTGAAGTTACCTGCGCAGGCACTCCGCCCAGATGGTCTTACCAGGGGCCACCTGACGCGGGGAGGTGCCCCAGTCGTCGGCGAGGGCGGCGACCAGGAGCAGGCCGCGGCCGGACTCCGCATCGGCCGCAGGACTGGGGAGGGTGGCCGGCGGCATCTGTTCGGTGCGGGTGTCGGACACCTCGATGAGCAGGGCGTCGGGGTACTCGGCGAGCCGGACGGCGAAGTCCCGGCCGGGGACGCGGCCGTGGCGGACGGCGTTGGAGGCGAGTTCGGCGGTGATCAGCGTCAGGGCCTCGTTGAGCGGGGAGTCGTAGCCGTAACCCCAGTCGTCGAGGCGGTGGGAGACGAGCCGGCGCGCGAGCCGGGCGCCGCGCGGGGTGGAGCTGAACCGCATGGTGAACTCCCGGACGGGAGCGATCGCTTCAGGAGTGCTCGGGTTGTGCAGGGATGTCATGGGCAGGAGCGTGCCGGGCGTGGAGAGGCCGTGACCAGCGGCGACGCGCGTACGGCCGAGCCGTGTACGGTGGTTGGGCGGCGATGTACGCGGCAGACTGCGCTCAGGGGCTGCACAGTGCGCGGGACGACGAGACCGCGCCGGCGTACGACAGTCGCACCTGTGGGGAGGGCACGCGCTGGACGACCTGCTGTCCGCAGGGCAGGAATGCCGTCATGCCGTTCCCCTCGCCGAGCAGGATGACCGTGCGGCGCTGCGGTTGGTTCTCCAGGTCGGTCCACGATGCTTCGGCGCGTGCGGGTCGAACGCCGATGTACAGGGCGAGTCCCGAGACTCTGCCGTGGTCACGAAGCTCCTCGGCACTCTCGCGGGCCTTGCCGCTGATCCACGGCGTCAAGGTCAGACCGAGGGTGGCAAGGGTGACCAGGCAGAGGGCGGCAGTTGAGCAGCCCCTCTTGCGCAGGTAGTGAGTGAACGGGGCGTAGATGGCGGCGCCGAGGAAGCCACCACACGTGAGGACGTCGGACGACCGGAGCGGATTCCAGCCCGGAGCCACGACCGCCACTCCGAGCACAGCGCCGAGAGCAAGACTCGTCACCACGGGAAAGTCGCGGAGCGCTTCACGAAGCGCGTACGGAGTCAGCTGCTTGATGAGGAGCGCCCCTGCCGTCAGGATCGGCACGCCGAGCGCGGCGAGCAGCCCGGCAATGACGCCGACACGTGTGAGCAGTGTCTGTTTGTCGATTCCGACTTGCTCCGGCGTCAGGCCGAACACGTCGAAATAGTCGCTGGTCGCCATATAGCTCATAGCGAACAGAAGCAGGCTGAGCAGCGCGAGCAGACTCGCTCCGAACTGCAGGAAATCCTTGGTGGCGAACCGGTGCTCCGGTGCGGCCGATGGTACCTGCGTTTCGGTAAGCGGAGGGGACAGGGACATGGGCTTCCTCAAGTCCGAGCAGGAGCAGAGCGCGCGGGAGCATCGAGGCGGGCCGCGCTGAGGTCTCAACGAGTGCGTCGATCGGAGGACATGGATCTCGGATCCAGCAGCGGGAGGCGGTCACCGCGTGCTACCGTCCGGCTACAGATCAATAGGTGACCCCGGCGGTGCGGGAACACCCCGGGGCCAGGCACAGGGAGTTACACCTCCTCATGCACGTGCACTTTATCGCGCCCGAACGCTATGTACGGGCGTCACACGAGATCGTCCGCCACCCGCGTCTGCGGGCCACGGCGAAGACACTGCTGCTGTGGGCGCTGTCGCTGCCGCCCGGCAGCCGGGACACCATCCTCAGCATCGGCAAGCGGATGCCTGAGGGGCGCACGGCGATCGCCCGCGCGCGGGCCCAGCTGATCGAGGAGGGCTTCCTACATGTTCGGCGCTCCCAGCATCCGACGAAGGGGACGTGGACGACCCGCGTCCTCGTCAGCAGCGTGCCGCTGACGGAGCCGGACGAGATCGAGGCGGCGTGGCGCGGTTCGGTCCGAAACCCGGCACTCGGTGAGGGGGAGGGCCGGGAGGCCGGCACTTCCCCCAAGGGGGAGAAGAACGAGGGAAAGACCTCCTCCCGCGCGGTGACGGTGGCGGGGGCAGTGGAGGGCGAGGCGGCCGGACTGCTCGGGCGGCTGACCGCCCGGGACCGTCGCCTGAGGCTGGGGGCGGCCGAAGTCCTCGATCTCGCACCGCTGGTGGCGGACTGGCTCGCCCGGGATCCGGACGTGGGGCGGCTGCGGGAAGCACTGTTGGGCGGTCTGCCCGCGCATGTGCTGGCTCCGGCGGGCTTCGTACGGGCACGTCTGGAGCGGCGGATGCCGGAAGCGGTCGTCGCCGCGCCTGGCGCTGCTGCCGGTGGCATGCGGGAATGCGCGAGTTGCGCGGATCCGGCGCCGGCTGGCCGAATGACCTGCCGACGCTGCAGGGAAGTTGGGCCGCCCGACGGTGGGCCCGATGCGGCCGCGATCGAACGCAATCGTCGAGGCGCGGAACGCGCACGCAGCCTGTTGCGTGGCGCGATGGTCGCAGCGGCGGCGTAGCGCGGGTGAATTCGCTGGATTCCGGACACTCAGGCTGGTTGCCTTCCGTATCGTTCCGCTAGCTGATCGTGTGCGGGTGTCCCCGGGTGGGTGTGGCGGGCCGGAGGTGGTCGATGTGGCGGAACAGGACGACGGGGCAGGCCTCCTGCGTGCCTTCGGGCGGCAGTTGAAGCTCCTGCGGGAGCGGGCGGGGCTGTCCCGGGCCCAGTTGGGCGCACGACTGGGGTACGGAGAAGACCTGATCGCCTCGGTGGAGCTTGGGCGGCGAATTCCCCGGCCGGAGCTAATCGACAGGGCGGATCACGAGCTGAACGCGGTCGGTGTGCTGATCGCGATGAAGGACGAGGTTGCGCGGGCCCGGTACCCCGCGTTCTTCCGGGACGCCGCCAAGCTGGAGGCGGAGGCGGTGGAGTTGCAGTCCTACGACACCCATGTGGTCAAGGGATTGCTACAGACCGAGGAGTACATGAGGGCGCTGTTGGCGATGCGCAGACCCCTTCTGGACGAAGCCATCATCGAACAGCGAGTGGCCGCGCGGTTGGCTCGGCAAGAGCACTTTGCTGCCCGCCCGGCACCCCTCTTCAGCTTCGTCATGGAGGAATCTGTGCTCCTTCGCCCGCTCGGCGGGAAGGCCGTGATGCGCGGCCAGTTGGAGCAGATCCTCCTTGTCGGGGAGAGACGAAACGTCGAGGTACAGGTCATGCCCCTCGACCGTGAGGACAACGCTGGCGTCGATGGTGGATTCACGCTCTTCACGCGTAAGGGAGGGGAGCAAGTCGGTTACATGGAGGCTCAGGGACGCAGCACGCTCGTGACTGATCGGGAGGAGGTCCGTGCCCTCGCATCGCGCTATGGGATTATCCGAGCGCAGGCTATGACGCCTCGTGAGTCGCTGGCCTTTGTCGAAAAGCTGCTGGGAGAGCTATGAGTGTCGAAGAAATCACCACCAGATCGCAGAGCCTCAGTTGGCGCAAGAGTAGCTACAGCGGTGCTGAAGGCGGCGACTGCGTTGAGGTGGCCGTGGCCAATGCGGTCATCCACGTCCGTGACTCGAAGGACCCGGAGGGGCCGGTCCTGCGCATCGAGCCGGCTGATTGGGCTGCGTTCGTCCGGTTCGCCTCCGCGCGCCAGGTCTGACCGGACAGCCTCCTTTCAGGACTCCGCGTCACTACCGAGCTTGTCGCCGACGTAGCCGAGACGGATCGCCCGCTCCTCGGGGACGAGACGGAAGTGCAGCCGTCCCTTCCCCGGGGTGAAGCGGCCGTGCCACGAGAAGCAGCGGTTCTCGCCGTCGAGGTCGGTGAAGGTGCACAGGTGCTGTCGGCTCTGGGACTCCGGCGTGATGTGCGGGTGCTGCCACTGGGGCTCGGGCGAGGTGGCAGGGTCCCAGCCGGCGGCCGTCGCCTCCAGATCGATCAACAGCTTGCGGACCGGCCGGTGCCATTTCATGTCGAGGCGGCGGAGGCAGCGCTCGAAGCGGGGGATCTTCTGGAGGTGCGGGAAGAACTCGTCCCAGGCGTCGAGGATTTCGGCAAAAGTGGTGAGTGAAGCCGTACCGGCCTCGTGGGCCCAGCCCTTGTGCGCGTCGGCCTCGTCCGGGCTTGAACAGTGCCGCGCACGGTCGCGGCTGCTTTCGATGCCGTCCTCGGTGAGGTGCTGGATGTCGACGTCCAGCCACGGGGTGGCCCACTTCGCCGATACCGGAAGGCTCACCGCAAGTCCGTCGGTGAGGTGCGCGAACGCGATGCCCTCGACGGTGCGGCCGTCGTGCTGGTACTCCACCTCGTCCGGGTCGAGCGTCAACTGGACGGCGTCCCGGAAGGGCGAGCGGCTGCGCAGCGCGAGGAGGTAGCGGTGCCGGTCGCGGTTCTGCGCGCTCGCGTTCACCCACTGCTGGTACAGATACCCGCGCGCCAGCTCGGCGGCCGGCAAAGGGCTCTTGGTGACCAACGCGATGCTCTGCCAGCTCTTGAGGTGGCGGAGCGTGTCCACGAAGCCGGCCATCGCGGTGTCCACCTCCCGCGGACCGGACTCGGACTCGCAGGACAGCTCGTTGAGAAACAGTGTCAGTGACACTCCCACCCCTGGGTTTCTGATGTGGATCGACTGTCAGGACGTGCGCGGGTGCCGGAGGTCAGTCGAGAAGCTTCTCCAGGGAGTTCTCCCACTCGTCGAAGAACCCGGCAGGCCACTCGGAGAGCATGCCGTCCTCGCCCATGACGGGGCTGATCACCTCGGCCGTCTGCTCGTGGCGCCGGAAGAAGTGGACGGCCGTGGACGCTGCCGGGATGCGCCCGTCCTTCACGGCGATGCGCAGCCCGTTGAGGACGTGGTCGGAGTGGGTCTCCACGATCACCTGGGCTCCGGCGGCGACCGCGGCCACCGCGAGGTACGCCAGCCAGGTCTGCCCCTGCGGGTGGAGGTGCGCCTCCGGGTTCTCCAGGAGGATCAAGGCGCCCGGCTGGGCCGACAGGCACGCGACGACGATCGGCAGGGCGTAGGTCAGCCCGAAGCCGACGTTGGTCGGACGGTAGCGGTTGGAGGCGGAGATCCCGGAGCCGAAGCCGTAGCTGAGGCGCACGCTGTCCGTGCCGTCGATGCCCACCGCTTGGAGGTTGACGCCCGGGCAGAGTCGCTGCATCCACGCGTCGGTCTGGGAGAGGAGAGAGGCGGAGCGGGTGTCGTCCAGCCGCAGCGGGCCGGCCGCGACGAGGTCGTCCTGGTGGGCCCTCAGGAAGTTGACGGTGTGCTCACCCCGTGAGCCGAGGAATCCACGGCCCACGGCAGCCTGGTGGGAACGCGGGTAACTGACGGCCGGGACGATCCGGTCGGCCTTGAGGTACTGGAACCCGGGCTGGAAGAGCGAGCACTCGTCCGCGTCGTGGGCGTCCGGGCCCATCGGGCAGTCGGTCAACCTCAGCAGGTCGTCCTCACGGCCGTAGGCGGCGCTCCAGGTGTAACGGGTTCCGTCGAACGTCACGGCCAGTGAGATCGTCCGGTCATCCGCGATGGCCGTTGACTCGTGGCGCACGTAGGTGTCGTGGCGCACGTCCTGACCGGTGCCGAGCTCCACCAGTTCACCGTTGAGGAGGAACCCGCCGCCCTCCTCGTAGAGGTGAAGGAACCCGGCGTTGTGGGACTGACGGAGGAGTGCGAGGGACTGGAGGACGGTGCTCTTGCCGGAGGAGTTCAGCCCGGTGAGGAGCGTGAACGGGGCCAGGGCGATGTCCTGGCGGGCGAAGGCCTTGAAATTGGTGATGCCAAGGTGCTCAAGCATCCAGCGTCTCCTGGAAGATCCGGTCCATCTCGCGGAAGCGAAGCCTGACCTTACCGACGTCGCCGGTGCCTGATGACACAGCGTTCACGAAGGCCGGGTTGTCCATGAGCTCCATGAACTTCTCCTCCACGACCGACCGGCGGGCTTCGAGCAGGTCGACCTCGTGGGGGGTGCGGTTGGCCAGACATGCCGACTCTGTTTCGAACAGCGCCTTGTTGACCGGAGAACGGCGGTCGTAGCTACGGAAGCGCTTTCGGAAGGCGTGAGCGCCGAAGATCCGCTCTGCTGCCTGCATCGAGTGGGCGAACCGGCCGGACAGATCGGCGAGTTCCTCCGGCGAGAAGGTGTTGATCTTGTGCATGGCCGATCGGAGGAATCCATCGAAGTCCTGTGAGGCGTAAGACTCCGGCGAGTTGAGGCTGAAGGCCAAGAAGCGGAGGCACATCTCGCGGTCCGACATGCGCTCCGGTGAGACGCTGCGGGAGGTCGCGCTGAGGAAGGGCTTGGTGTTGGCAAGTTCGTGTAGGAACGTGCGGGCCCGGCCGGGGATGAGCGCGTGGCGTAGCTCCTGACGGGTCAGGGGCCGACCGCCCGTGTTGATGCGGCCGAAGATGTTGAACTTCACCTCCTCCGGAGTGCCGCGACGGATGAGGAGGACTACGAGTTCTGTCTCTTCGATCCGGGTCTGAAGGCGGCCCGGAAGGTCGGCGAAGGATTTCCCGTTGAACTCGGTCAGGTATTCCAGGCCGGTGAGGATGAGTGGCTCGGCACCAATCGCGTCGGGATCGACAAAGCGAGCGATGGTGGTGAGGCGCTGAACGCCGTCCACGATCGCCCACGACTCCTCGTCCACTTCGGCGGCGTAGAGCGTGGGAAGGGTGATCCGTAGCAGCAACGACTCGATGAGCCTGCTCTGCGCCTTCGCCGTCCAGATGCCGGCACGGCGCTGGAAGTCCGGGGCCAGGTCAATGGTGTCACGCCGAATGCGGTTGAGGAGGAGTGAGACGGTGGGGGTACGGGTCTGAACCTCGATCTTGCTGGGATCGAAGGGGCTGGCGATCCGCTCACCGATGTCCTCGGACTCGACGCCGGAGCTCTTGCCGCCGTCGTCGAACTCGACGGGGAGTTGCGATCCCGGCTCGTCGAGTGCGAAGAGGGCTTCCGGCGTGAGGTACTTGGACTTTCCGCTCGGGAGGCTGTTGCTGTCGGTCACGATCCATCCTCGTCGGGCGTCAGCGGGGTCGTCGGCGTCGGCGGGGTCCACCGTCCGGCAGCGATCTCCGCATCCAGGCGTCCCTTGAAGTATGCGTGGGCGGCCCTCATCTCGACCTCGCGGTCGGCCTTATAGAACGGCGCGGTGTATCCCTCAGGCGGAGGGGTGGCAGCAGGGTTGGCTAGGTGATCGATTAGGGCAGCGTAGTCGCCCTTGGTTTGGCGGTGGCCGTAGGTATTGTGGTTGCGAGACAGCCTTTTACCGTTAGCGTCAAAGTAGGTTTCCGATTCATAGTCGGAAAGGATCGGATACCTCGAACGGTAGATGGCGATGAGCTGCTCAGCAGTGATTCCAAGCCAAACGGCAACGAGGGCGTCCAGCTCAACTAGAGCGGCCCGGCGCTGATATTCCGTACGGAGCGGCGTTGCGTAGTCCCACTCTCCTGGGATGGGTGAAGCCAGCTGGGAAGAGTTTGGCCAGTCGTATGCCCAAACCTCTGAGTCCAGCCATTCTGGATCGGCTAGCTCTCGCCAGAGCTCAGAAAAGGCGCTTGTCACGCAGTTGAGGCGAAGCGTGCGAAGTAGCAGACCGCCACTGAGGGGGTGGTCAACCAGAGGAGCTGGCATTTGCCGGAGACTGGCTGGCGTCAGATCGGCTCGGCCTGTAATGCGAAGCAAATAGTCGAGCGGGAGGGTGGCCCAAAATCCTGCGTTAAGTGTTGTCAGCCTGTTATCGGCGAGAGCCAGAGACTGAACGGTATAGACATGAGCAGGGCCGGGCGGAAGGAGGGAAGCGTAGAGGCTTCGCTCCGTGTCAAAGGCGATCATCCGGCGCCAGGCGAGTCGGTGAAAATCTGTGTAGCGGCCGTCCTTCCACTGGGTTTGGGCAGCGCGAAACTCGGGCCAGCTTGATGCCCTTCTGTAGTTGACGCGAGGAATTTCGTTTTCTGAAACCTTGGTGAGGTCGAAGGTTGACCAGTCTCGATTCGTTCGGCACGGAAGATTTGGCTGTTTGAACAGTGGATTGGAAAGCCCGATATGCGGGCCCTGTAGGATGGCTTCTCTGAGGTTCGGCGGTGTGGAGGTTTCCCAGGAGATTAGACCGCTTTGGCGAGCTTCCGATTCGTGGTAGGCGCGACTGGTTAGCGGCTGGAAGTCTGAAATTCGAATTTCATATTTTGAAAGTGTTGCAATTGCATCTTGCTCCTGGGTGGTGATGGGGTACATGAGAGTCGTCTCTGGCAGTGGGGTTGATTCATCGCCGGAGAGCTTCCTCCACGCTGCGAGGCGTTCGGAATTTACAGTGATGAGACGTGAGGAGTGGGGGCGCAAATCCCACTTGCCATTATGTTTAATTCCGGGTGTTGGACCTGTTCCGTCATGGTCGAATGACTCTGTCAGTGTATCGGGGGAGAATAGCCAGCTGAGGTGGGTGAAGGAGATCTCGGCGGTCGGGCCGTAGATGTTGATGCTGAATTCAAGATTTGCATGGTTGTCGGGAAAGACTCCCATGCGATTGTGGAAGTGGGCGTGTGTTCGGAGGTGTCGATATGCGGCTGCGCGCAGCTTACCTTCCTTGACTCCGCCAAAATGACTGTCCGGGTGAAGGAGTCCGGCGAATCCTACTCCGGCATTGCTCCATGCTCTGCACATGAATGAGCGATACAAGTCGGGCTGAGTACCGGCGATGAGCGGATAAGTGGTTGCGTCGCTAAGCATGGCGACCAATCCGGAGTTGCTCGCGAGCTCTTCCAGGACGTAACTGGGCGTTCCGTGAGCTAGGACTTCACTCTTTCGGTGGTTCCATTCCGCCACGGACGGCTTGTCTGTGAGCGTAAACCAGGGGTCTAGCTCAGCTAGGATCAGATCCTCCTGCCAGCGAGGCCGGACCCACGGGGGATTTCCGACCTGAATGTCGTAGCCTCCGTTCTCGAAGACCTGCGCGAACTCAAGCTCCCAGTGGAAGAACCCCTGGATTTCCGCGAGGTCCCTCGTGACTGATGTCCACGGGAAGCGGGACTCCAGCCAGTGAGCACGGTCCATGCCCATGAGGTCGGGAAGGCCGTCCTCGTAAGGGGTCAGCTCTTCAAGGGTTTCGAAGGCAGACACCAGAGACTCGGACGGCACCTCGTGCGTGCCGAGCAACGCCTCGGCGAAGTCGAGCCAGTCATCCAACGACGCGAGGGCGATGACAGAACGCCGTACTTCGCGGATCGCCTCCTTGCGGCGGCCGGTGCTACGACGGCGCTCGACCGCCTGCCTGGTCAGTTGGCCGGATTCGCCGATATCTCCGAAGAGGTCTTCCGCCTCCCAGGACAGGAGGACCTGCGACGAGTCCTCTTCGACAGCTAGGGTTACGGGAGCCTCTTGTACGCGCTGATATCGCTCTGCGGTGCCGTCCAGCAGCGCAGCTTCCTGGACCGGCCAGAACCACAGCGCGCACCACGCGTCCATCAGTGTCTTGAGACGCCAGTACGGGGTGTCGACCGCCAGCAGATCCGCCAGGACCTCTTCTCGCTGCACAGCGGCCTCGGGGCGGCGCAGCCACTCCTCCTCGGCGCCCCACACGTCGATGCGACGTGAAATGTCGCGCTCGGAGATCTCGAGGCGCCGTACCACCAGGCTCCACAGGTACTCAGCCCGCCGGGCGAGGCCCTGAAGGCGGCTGATCTGCTTGGCGTTGGGCGACTTAGTGATCGCCCGGCGCCACGCGCCCAGCGCCTTCGTCTCCGCCGGCGCGAGCGCCTTGGCCTCCTTCTCGGCGGCGACCGCGCCCCACTCCTTCGCCGGTAGCAGGAAGTGGTGGACCGAGCCCTCCGGCAGCGGGACCCCGTTCACCGCGTCTGCTAGCGGGAAGCGTTCGGGCGTGGTCCCGAGCCACCCGCCCTTCTTCAGCTTCTCGGCCGGGTACACCTCTCGCCGCCCGCCGATCAGCGAGTTCCCTCGTCGCAGGTGCAGGCCGAACCAGGGCGCTTCCATGCCCGGGTGCATGGTGTTGAGCCACAGCGAGACCTCGGCCAGCTCGACCGCGGTCTCGTTGAGGTCGACCCCGTACGAGTTGTGCAGGGCGATGTACGCCTTCACCTTCTGCAGTTCGACCGGGTACTTCTCCGTGTCGATGGCGACGCCCAGCTCGTCCTGCCGCCGCCGAAGGTACTCCGCCGCGACCTGGTTGATCGCCTCGTTGAGGAAGGCGCCCGACCCGAGGGCCGGTTCGCAGATCTTCCAGTCCAGCAGCTCACAGGCCGGCGTCACCGTCCCGTCCTGGTCCAGGCGGTGCTGGAGGGTGAGCTGTACGGTCACCTTGGTCAGCGACTCGGGCGTGTAGTACGACGCTGAGGTCTGCCGGTCCCGTCCCGACAGCCGGTAGACGAAGGAGCCCGGCTTGTGCCTGGCCGGCACCTCCTCGCCGGTTTCCTCGTCCCTGGTCCGCACGAACACGCTGTCCGGGTACTCGTCGACCTTCGACTTCGGGATCAGCCAGGAGCCGTCCTTCGGGTCGCCGCCCTTGGCGACCTCCCACAGCTCCTTGTCCGACACGAAGCCGCTGTACGACATCAGACCCTCGTACACCGCCCCGAGCTGGTTGATGCCCAGCTGCGCGTAGGAGATGAACCCGCCGCGCTCGCCCTTCCGTCCCTTGGTGAGCATCAGCAGGCGCAAGACCTTGTACAGCGTCGCGTTGCGCAAACGCGTGTCGAGGTAGCGCTCCTCGCCCGTCTCGTCCGCGTCGAAGCGCGGATCGGGTACCGAAGAGGCGCCGATCAGCTTGATGGACTCGGGCTCGAACAGCTTGGAGTGCAGCGGCTCGAACCGCAGCCCCACGTCCTCCGAGGCCTTCTCCTCCACCACACCATGCGTTCGCCGCGGCCGGTAGCCGTCCTGGACCTTGCCGAACAGCAGGTCCAGCGACTCGTACAGGTAGAACCCGCGCCGCGACTTCTCGTCCACCAGGTCCCGCTCGGCGACGAGTTCACCCAACCGCCCGAGCCCGTACCCCTGCTGGTACTCCGGATAGTCGGCCGGCAGGATGCCCAGCTCCGGCCGGGCCTCCGCGTACAGGAGGAACAGGATCCGGTACAGATACCGCAACGACTCCCGCGTCAGCTGCTTCCCCAACTCGGGGAGTTCCATGACGTCCTCGGGTCGGACGCCCTCGTTCTCGCGGATGCGGTCCAGCACCTCGTTGGCGATCAGCTCGACGCTCAGCCGCAGCCCGTCGCGCAGGTCGCTCGACACACCCACCGCGTGCTTGGTGGACTTGTCGACCAGTTCCGCGAGCGGGTTCTCGCCGCCCGCGTCCGGCGTACGCAGCGAGTCCGCGCCGAACAGGGCCGCCACCGTGTCGAGTTCGCCGCCGGCCTTGGTGTCGTTGCGCTCCAGCGCGCCGTCCAGCGACACCGCGAGGTAGCGGCCCTCGCCCCAGGTCATCCGGTCGGCGAGGACGACGACGCCACCCACCAGCAGCAGGACGTACCGGGGTGCGTCCTCGCACGCGAAGAGGAACGAGGCGAGCTTGGACCCGGTGAGGAGACTGTGCTGCCCGTCGAGCACGAGCGGTTCGAGCAGGCGCCCGGGGCCGTCCGGGTCCAGGGCGGCGTCCGGCTCGGCGGCCCAGCCGCAGTCCAGGGCGATGAGGCCCTTCTCGCTGTGCGCGACCCGCACCTGGTACGCCTGGTCGGCCCGCTCGACCGTGATGGTGCCGGGCTTGGCGTCGTAGCCGAGGGCCAGCAGCACCCGCGCGTTGAGCGCGCGCACCCGCTCGCACCAGGCCGGGGAGCCGTAGGTGGCAGTGTCGTCATCCGCCGACGTCCGACCGTCCTCCGCCGCCTCCGGCAGGGCGAAGCCGGCCCGCGAGCGGAAGTACGGCCGCCGCAGGGCGCGCAGGCCGGCCCGGGGGGTGACCGGCAGGGCGTCCGGGTCCTGCTCCGCGTCGTCAGCGACAGTGGCAGCCTTCGCCGCCTCCTCGCGCTCCTTCCACACGGCCAGCAGCCCGGACTTGAGGTCCTTGGGCAGCACCTCGGCCAGGTAGTGGGCGGAGAAGTAGTCGCCGCGGTTCACCAGGGAGTCGTACGTCATAACTGCTTCTCTCAGGGATTCAGACGGCCTGGGGCGGCGTGGGGGCGAGGACGGCGAGGACGCGGAGCAGCGGGCGGCCGGTGGTGAGCAGGGAGTCGGCGATGCCGGCGAGCCGCTGCTTGGTGCGCTCACCTGCGAGCGTCGGCTGCTCCCAGGCGCCGAGGCGGAGCCGGTACTTCTCGATCGGTTCGCGCAGCGGCTCGTCCCAGGCCTCCCTGTGGTGCTCCAGGAATGCCTCCGCACGCTCCAGCGCGGCCGGGATGCCGTCCTGCAGCCGGTCGACGGGCCAGTGCTTCAGCGGGTTGGCCATGGTGGGCCCGACGCCGGAACGGCGGAGTATCGCCACCATGTCGTCGTCGACGGCACCGTCCCGGGTGACCGCCATCCACTTGACCACCGTGGGCCGGCCGAGGGCGTTGGAGTAGACGCCCTGGATCAGGTACGTGGGCTCGGCGACGTCCGCGGTGATGACCAGCGCCTCCTGGCGCCCGAGGCGCACGAGCACCTTGTCGGTGAGCCATTCCACCACCGGGTGGAGGTCGGTGAGTAGCGAGATCTCCGGCCAGCTGGACGTGGAAGACTCGCGGGCGCGCTGGAGGGAGTGCTCGGCGAGGCGGCGGTTGAGCGTGACGAGCAGGCGTTCGCGCAGCCGCTGCTCGCGGACGTAGTCGAGCGGCAGCGCCTTCAACCGGTGGACGAGGTCGGCCGGCGGGCGGAAGGAGATCAGGCCGGAGGCCTCGTCGCGGTCCATCTCCAGGCTGCTCTGGGCGTCCGGGTAGACCTCGCGCAGGGCCTCGTCCAGGAACTCCCGGGTGGAGGCGAACAGGCGGGGCACGTCGGCGCGCGGCACGGAGGTGTCCTCGCCGGTGGGTTCCTCACCGACCGTGCCGAAGAAGTCGGCGAGGAAGTCGTCCATGCCGCCGCCTCCGGCGGGCCCGTCGGCCTGCGGGCGGTGCGCCTCCAGGGACTCCTCCACCGTGCGGCCGCGCAGCAGGTCCTGGATGAGCGACTTCTCCTCGGCCTCCGCGCGGTAGAGACCGGTGACGGCCTCCGCCGTGCCGAGCTTCTGGTGGGCCTCGCGCTCGCGGTCGAGCAGGCGCTCGGCGACGAGGGTGTCGTCCTTGGCACCCTCGACCTCGCTGGTGAGGATCAGCGCGCGGAACTCCGGGGAGCGGGCCTGGCCGTAGCGGTCGATGCGGCCGTTGCGCTGCTCGATGCGGATCAGCGACCAGGGCACGTCGTAGTGCACCAGCTGGCTGCACTGGCGGTGGAGGTTGACGCCTTCGGACGCGACGTCTCCGGTGAGCAGGACGCGCACCGGGGTGTCGGCGAGGCCGAAGTCCTCGACGCACTGCATCTGCTGTTCGTCGCTGAGGCCACCGTGCATGAGGCGGACGGCGCCCTGGGCCGCCCGGCCCTTGAAGCCGAGAGCTGCGGGCAGGACGGAGTGCAGCCATTCCAGGGTCTGCACGCGCTCGGAGAAGACGACGACGCGGGTGTCGGAGCCGGGCCCCACCCCGATCGCCCGCAGCTCGGAGACGAGCGCGTTGAACTTCGCCGAGTCCGTGTCGGACATGGCGCCCGCGAGTTCGCGCAGCCGGAGCAGGGCTTCCCGCTCCGCCGCCACGGCGGATGGGATCTCCTTCTTCTCCAGCGTCTTGATCCGCGTCTCGACGGTGGCCTTCAGCGCGGCCGGCGAGGACAGGAAGGACTTGAGCAGGGTGTAGGGGAAGAGCGGTACATCGCTGACCGACTTCCGGCCGTCGGATGGCAGCCAGACCTCGGCCAGCTCCTCGAAGACCTTCTCCTCGGCCGGGGTGGCCGCGCAGCGCACCGAGTGGGAGGGGCCGCGGTCCGCCCACTGCCCCTTCATCTGCTCGCGCACCTCCTGGCTGATCTTGGTGCGGCGGATGAAGAGGTGCTCGATGTCCTCCGCCCGGTAGTTCTCCGGATCGCGGATGGCCGCCGGGTCGAGCAGGCCGATGAGTTCGGCGAAGGACTTCGCGTCGCCGTTGTGCGGGGTGGCGGAGGCGAGGATCAGGGCATCCGTGCGCGGCGCGAGGATCTGGGCGAGCTGGTTGCGCAGCGAGCCACGGTTGATCAGGTTGTGGGATTCGTCGATGACGACCGCGTCCCAGCTGATCCGTTCCAGGTGGTGCTTGTACTGGTCGGTGTTCTTCAGGGTGTCGATCGAGACGATCACACGCTTGAAGTAGGTGAAGGGGTTGCGGCCCGCCGGGATCTCGCGTTGGATCCGCTCGATACCGACCGAGTCCAGCCGGATCAGCGGGATCGCGAAGCGCGTCCACAGCTCGTGCTGGAACTGCTCCAGCACGTGCTGCGGGGTGACGACCAGGATGCGGTCGCCGCGGCCACGCCGGATCAGCTCCGCGAGGGTGAGCCCGATCTCCAGGGTCTTGCCGAGGCCCACCACGTCGGCGATCAGCATCCGGGGCCGCAGGTTGCGTCCGGACAGGGCGAGCTGGGCCGGGCGCTGCTGGTAGGGGAGGGGGTCCATCAGGAAGGAGTCGGCCAGGGCGAGGCCGCGCTCGGACTGGGGCAGGGCGGTCCGTCGCAGCACGGCCTCCAGGAAGAGGCGGGAGCGGCGGAAGTTCGGCGAGTCGTCGGCGACGAGCTTCGTCTGCCGGGGGTCGACCAGCTCGATCCGGTCCAGGGCGGTGAAGAAGACCGCCTCCTGGTCGCGGACGAAGTCAGAGACGCCGACCACCTCGACCCGGGCGCCGTCGTACTCGGTGAGCGCGCTGTTCCGTACGAGCCACACTTCGTCCCGAACGAAGACCTGCGCGCCCGCCGGATACGGGTCCTCCACGGTCCCGGTCGGTTCGGCGCTGCTCAGCTCGGGGGTCACCCGCTGCCTCCTGTGCTCATCGTGCCGTGTGGTGGTAGCGGCCGTCCTCGCGAGACAGCGCACCAGGTGAAGAGCTTACGGCGAGTGCGAGGAGAGGATGGGGCCTCTCTCAGAACGGGGCCTTGGCCGCGTAGACCTCGCGTAGGTGCTGGGCGGTGCGGCGGGCCTGCAGGGATCGCCGGGGCGCGCGAGGCGTTGATGCCGAGGGCGGGGCGGGCGTGGGTCCGGGTGCGTCGGCGGGAGTGGCTGTCGCCGCCGCCGGGACGTCCTTGATCGTTGGTGTGTAGCCGGGGCTGTCATCCGGTGCGTGTCCGGGTGGCGGGACCACGGCCGGTGCGGGGGCCGGCCCCGTGGTTGCGTCGGCCGGGATGGGGAAGGGTGGGGCGGCCGGTACGGTCGGCGTCGTCACCCCGGGCCCGGGAGCCGGTTGTGCCGCGGTCAGAGCTGTCAGGCGTCGGCGGGCCTGGGCGACCTTCAGGCCCTGGGCCTCGATGACGGCACGGAACGACTGGACCACGGTCGGTAGGGATGGCCGGTCCTCGGCTTGGTGGGCCAGCATCGAGGCCAGGACCGGCGAAAGCTCGGACGGGACACCGGTCAGGTCGGGGGCCGTGTCCGGATCGGTGATCATGTGGAACAGGGCGTGGACGTTGGCCGCCAGGTACGGGTACCGGCCGGTCGATGCGAAGAGGAGCACCGCGCCCAGCGCGTACGTGTCGACTGCCTCCGGGAGTGGCTTCACGCCGTTGGCCTGTTCCGGCGCCATGCACATGGGTGTGCCGACGACCGTGTTCGGGGCGGTGAGCGAGGAGCTGGACTCGGCGAACACCGCGAGGCCGAAGTCGATGATTTTGGGGCCGTTGGGTCCCAGTAGGACGTTCGCAGGCTTGAGGTCCCGGTGCAGTAGTCCCTGCTTGTGCACCAGGGCGAGGGCCTCGGCGAGGGTGGCTCCGAGCGACGCCACCAGGACGAGGGGGAGCGGGCCGTACACGTCCACGTGCCTACGGAGGTCGGCGCCCTCAACATACTCCGTTGCCAGCCACGGCAGCTCGGCTTCGGGGTCCGCGTCCAGGAAAGCCGCGACTCGGTTTCCCCAGACGGTTTTGAGGACCTCGATCTCCTGGGCGAAGCGCAGCCGGGTCTCCGAGTCGACCAGGGACGGCTTGATCACCTTGACTGCGGCCTGCTCCCCGCCAGGGGACTCGCCGAGGTACACCTGGCCCATGCCCCCCTGGCCGATCCGGGCGAGGAGTTCGAAGCCCCCGATCTCGGGAGGGTCCTCGGGGCTCAGGGGAGTAGTCGTGTGCACGCCCATCCTCGTCATGGTGCTGATCGGAGACATACTGACGCCACCGTAGTGGACCCTGTCCAGTCCAGCGGGTGGATCGGCAGACGCGGTCCCGTACACCTGAAGGGTGGCGGACTGGTGCGAAGCCCACGGGCTTACGGTTCCAGGGAGCGCATTTGGTCGTGATCAAGGAATGGTCTTGGCGAGGTCCCGCAGACCGCCCAGTACCTGCTCACCCTCAGCCCGGCCTATGCGCAGGCCTCCCACTACACCCTCTTCCGCGACCGGATGGGCGACGCCCTCGCCAACAACACCTCCTCGGCGGTCGTCATGGACGACCGCACCAGGGAGCTGCGCGCCAACTGGGAGAAGATCAGCAACGACACCCTGCCCAACATCCCCTTCCTGGCGAACGACCGCACGGCGGGCGGCGACGCCCTGCCCTTCCCCGTCACCCTGGGGCCCGTGAACGGCACGCTGCGCACCGTCTCCGACGTGGCGTCCGCGCTGCGCATCCTCACGAACACCCAGGGACGGGGGTAGCGGCCGCCGCCGCGTGCCCGCGGCGCAACGGAGCCCGGCGCAACGGAGCCCGGCCGGAGGCGAGTTCGCCTCCGGCCGGGCTCCGTCTCCGGCGCCTCAGTGGGCCCCCTTGAGGTACACCGTCATCTGGACCTCCCGGTGGAGGTCGCCCAGGGTGTTCAGCGTCCCGTTGACCGGGCCGATGTCGATGCTCTCCGGGAGCCTGGTGGAAGCCTCCGCGTTCCGGTGGTTGCGCCACCAGACCGCGTACCGGTCGGCCCAGTTGACCCATCGCTCCCAGGCCTGGCGGATCTCGAAGGCCCTCTGGTCGTAGACCGGGACCCTCGTCTGGTACGTCGTGCGCCCCATGGCCTCGGTGACGTCGTTACGGAAGCTGGTCCACCGCACGCCCAGCTCGTAGGCGGCGGACAGGGTGCGCATGGACTCCGCGATGTTCGGGATGTCGGCGTTCCGCACCGGCCCGGGCGGGAACCGCCAGAGCTGCCAGCTGGCGCTGCTGAAGTCCGCGGCGTTGTAGTTCCGTTGCAGCCCGACACCCGCCTCGGCGATCCGCTGCTCCCATTCGTTCCACGTGCCGGTCATGGGAGGCTCGACGGCATGGCCGTGCTGCGACACGGCCAGGTCCCGGATCTCCTGGATGGCGCTGGGGGCCGCGCTCCGGAAGTAGTAGTAATAGTTGTGGGCGCTGCCGAAACCCGCGATGTAGAGCGAGTGCGGGTTGATGAGCAGCGTGCCCCGGTGCTCGTTCCGGTCGCCCTCCAGTTCGAGGACGATGAGCCCGCCCGCGTGCTCCTGGATCTCCCGGATGTCCCCGTCGAACGGGTGCCCCGCCGCCTGGCGGATCAGGGTGACGATCTGCGTGTACTCCCTGCGGCCGGAGATGTCCGACGAGGAGTCCACGATGATCTTGGTGTGCAGGTACCGCCAGTAGCCGGGCCCGATGTCCGCACGGGCGGGCTGCGCCCCGACCGCGGTGGCGGCGACGGTGAGAACGGCGATCACGAACACCAGCAAAGGGTTCACGACCCCGCTCCAGCGGGTTCTTGTCAGCACGACGTCCAGACCTCCGGTGCCCTCGGTGATGGGACAACGTGGCACACTCGCCACGTTCCACCGGACTGACCGGACACGGCCGTGATGTGCGACAGCCAGTCAGGAGAGCTGTGGCAGACGGCTTTTCGGCGGCGACCGTCCCTGTGGACGATCCTGGCGGCCAACCCGGGCACCTGAGACGGCCGTCCGCGCAGCCGCCGCGCGTACAGGACGGTGCCGGCGCCGGTGTGACCAGCCTGTTTGCGCGGGGCGGCGGTTGGGCGTAGTGTTCTCTAGCTGCTCGGCAGGGAGCACCGGACACGCGTCGGCGCGGACGGTCCCGGAGTAGCCAATCCCTTGAAACACCACTTCCCGTCCTGGGCTGTGTCGCGTTCGCTTTCTCGCGTCGCGGCCCGAGGTGAATTCGGCGTGCGCGTTTATGGGGATTGCGGCTGGATTCGCTTTTCGGAGCGGGGGTCGGCTAGAGTTTGAAACGTCGGACGGGGCGCCAAGCCTCAGAAGACGTCGGCGAATCGGTGGATGAAACTCCGGAAAACGGAGCGGAAAACATCTGATAAGCTGGGAACACGAAAGAACGAAGCGCCCGGAGGGCCCGCTGGAAGGCGGTCCGAAGGAAGCGTCC
>NZ_JBVHYH010000088.1:10683-36148 GCF_055569135.1 Kitasatospora sp. NPDC029367 | reverse complement strand
GGAGCAGGGGCTCAGGATCTGCGCGACGGGGGAGTCCGACAGCCGGCCGCTGACCGACCCCCTCGGCGGCCTGGGCTCCCTGGCCGCGGCGGTGCACGCCACCGGCGTCAGCGGGAACTCACCCGCGTCGCGGAACTCACCGCATCAGTAGCGGTACTGCTCCGACTTGTACGGGCCCTCGACCGGGACGCCGATGTAGTCGGCCTGCTCCTGGGTCAGGGTGGTCAGCTTCACGCCCAGCGCGTCGAGGTGCAGGCGCGCGACCTTCTCGTCCAGGTGCTTCGGCAGCACGTAGACGCCGATCGGGTACTCCTCGGTCTTCGTGAACAGCTCGATCTGGGCGATCGTCTGGTTCGCGAAGGAGTTGGACATCACGAAGGACGGGTGGCCGGTCGCGTTGCCCAGGTTCAGCAGGCGGCCCTCGGAGAGGACGATGATGGTGCGGCCGTCGGCCTTGCGCCACTCGTGGACCTGCGGCTTGATCTCGGTCTTCACGACGCCGTCGAGCTTGGCCAGGCCGGCCATGTCGATCTCGTTGTCGAAGTGGCCGATGTTGCCCACGATGGCCTGGTGCTTCATCCGGGCCATGTGCGAGGCCATGATGATGTCCTTGTTGCCCGTGGTGGTGATGAAGATGTCCGCGGTCTCGACCACGTCGTCCAGGGTGGCGACCTGGTAGCCGTCCATCGCCGCCTGGAGCGCGCAGATCGGGTCGATCTCGGTGACGATGACGCGGGCGCCCTGGCCGCGCAGCGACTCGGCGCAGCCCTTGCCGACATCGCCGTAGCCGCAGACGACGGCGACCTTGCCGCCGATCAGGACGTCGGTGGCGCGGTTGATGCCGTCGATGAGCGAGTGGCGGCAGCCGTACTTGTTGTCGAACTTCGACTTGGTGACCGAGTCGTTGACGTTGATCGCCGGGAACAGCAGCTGGCCGTCACGGTGCATCTCGTACAGGCGGTGGACACCGGTGGTGGTCTCCTCGGTCACGCCCTTGATGGTGGCGGCGACCTCGGTCCACTTGTTCGGGGTGTCCTTGAGGGTGCGGTTGAGCAGCTCCAGGATGATCCGGAACTCGTCGTTGTCCGCCGTGGACGGGTCCGGAGCGGCACCGGCCTTCTCGAACTCGACGCCCTTGTGGATCAGCAGGGTGGCGTCACCGCCGTCGTCCAGGATCATGTTCGGGGTCTTGCCGTCGGGCCAGGTCAGCGCCTGCTCGGTGCACCACCAGTACTCGTCCAGGGTCTCGCCCTTCCAGGCGAAGACCGGCACGCCCTGGGGGTTCTCCGGGGTGCCCTCCGGGCCGACCGCGATGGCGGCGGCCGCGTGGTCCTGGGTGGAGAAGATGTTGCAGGAGCACCAGCGGACCTCGGCACCGAGCGCCGTCAGGGTCTCGATCAGCACCGCGGTCTGGACGGTCATGTGCAGCGAGCCGGTGATCCGGGCGCCGGCCAGCGGCTGCGCGGCGGCGTACTCGGCGCGGATGGACATGAGGCCGGGCATCTCGTGCTCGGCCAGCTGGATCTCCTTGCGGCCGAACGGCGCCAGGGAAAGGTCGGCGACCTTGAAGTCACCGGTGATGTCGGTCGACATGCGTCTGCTCCTCGCTGATGGGGTGGGGCACGGGCCGAGGTCCGGATGTGCGGTGCGCATGGCGGGCCGTACGGGTGCACGGCTACGCCGGGGCCGCCGGATCCCGCGGTGGCGGACCGGTTCCCTGCTGCGCGGCACAAACCGTCGGAGGACCTCTCTCCCTCGACCGGCGCACACCCTACGGGCGCGGACCGCCGATCGACCGCCATCAGCAGCGACGTTCTGGCTCTGGTGACGAATCTACACCGATGGCCCCACCGGGCGTCCGCGGATGACGGATTTGGGCCGCCGGATCCGGCCGTCGCCCAGCCCCTTTACGGCCGCCGCCCGGCCCCTTTACGGCCGTCCCGCCCGACCGCCCCGCCGGGCGGCCCGTCAGTGCGCGGTGCCCGGCCCGGGGCCGCCCGGGGTGGCCGCCGGGTCCTCGCCCGCGGCGGCCTTCTCGGCGCTGTAGACGTCCGGTTCCAGGTAGATCGCCCGGGCGATCGGGACGGCGGCGCGGACCCGCTCCTCGGCCGCGTCGATGGCCCGCGCCACCCGGTCGGCGCTGTCCTCCGCGTTGACGGCGATCTTGGCGGCGACCAGCAGCTCCTCCGGGCCGAGGTGCAGGGTGCGCATGTGGATCACCCCGGTGACCGCCTCGCCGTCCACCAGGGCGGCGCGGATCCGCCGCACCGAGTCCTTGTCGGCGGACTCGCCGAGCAGCAGCGACTTGGTCTCCAGCGCGAGCACCACCGCGATCACCACCAGCAGCAGGCCGATGCACAGGGTGCCGATGCCGTCCCAGACGCCGTCGCCGGTGATCACGGTGAGCGAGACGCCGAGCAGCGCGAGCACCAGGCCGATCAGCGCGCCGGTGTCCTCCAGCAGCACCACCGGCAGCTCCGGCGCCTTGGCGGTGCGGATGTACTGCACCCAGCCCTGGCCGCCCTTGGCCTTGGCCGACTCGCGCACCGCGGTCAGGAAGGACCAGCCCTCCATCGCGACGGCGAAGACCAGCACGCCCACCGCCCAGCCCCAGGAGTCCAGCGCCTCGGGGTGGTTGACCTTGTGCCAGCCCTCGTAGACCGCGAACAGGCCGCCGACGCTGAACAGCACGATCGCCACCAGGAAGCCGTACACGTAGCGCTCGCGCCCGTACCCGAACGGGTGCTCCTCGTCCGCCGCCCGGCGCGCCCGCCTGCCGCCGATCAGCAGCAGCACCTGGTTGCCGGAGTCGGCCACCGAGTGCACGCCCTCGGCCAGCATCGAGGAGGAGCCGGTGAAGCCGAAGGCGGTGAACTTGGCCGCCGCGATCGCCAGGTTGGCGGACAGCGCCGCGACCAGTGCCTTCGTCCCACCCTCTGTGCTCATGGGCAGAGACTAGCGGCCTCAGGACTGTGCGGCGGCCAGCCCCAGGTAGACGGCGGCGAAGTCGGTCAGCGCGATCAGGTCGGCCAGCGCGTGCAGCGGGTCCGCGAGGGTGCTCGCGTACTCGGTGAGCCGTACGTCGTGCGCGGCGGCCAGCCGGTGGGCGCGGCGCACGCCGAAGCTGCGCGGCCGTTCGTCGTCCTCGGGCACCTCGGCGGGGCCGTCCTGCTGCTGTGCCGGGTCGGGCGTGGCCGTCGCGGGGACGTGCCGCAGCAGCAGCACCTGGAGGTGCAGCGGGTCGGGCTCCTCGACCCGGTCGCGGAAGAAGTCGTCCGGGTCGGCGCCCGCGCCCAACTGGCCGGTGAACATGCCGCGGTGGACGGTGAGCACCTGCGGCAGCGAGCCGGCCAGGGCCGGGCGGCCGGCCCGGTCGGCGAGCTGGGCGGCGAACCGGGCGACAGCGGCGCCGGCGACCGGGCCCTCGGCCCACAGCAGCGGGACCGTCCCGGCCAGCCGCGCGGCCAGGCCCTTGGCCGGATTGGTGTACGCGGCGGCGTCCGGACGGCAG
Organism: Kitasatospora sp. NPDC029367; assembly: GCF_055569135.1. Taxonomy (NCBI): domain Bacteria; kingdom Bacillati; phylum Actinomycetota; class Actinomycetes; order Kitasatosporales; family Streptomycetaceae; genus Kitasatospora; species Kitasatospora sp. NPDC029367. The sequence goes on along the minus strand of NZ_JBVHYH010000088.1, from coordinate 32,637 downwards.
CGCACGGCGGCGGTGTCCAGCAGGTCGGCGACGGCCGGCAGCGCGTCGTAGGGCAGCTGGGTGAGGCCGACCTTCTGGGCGAGCGCCAGCAGCGGGGTCAGGTGGGACCACAGCGCGGCCGGGTCCTCGGCCGGCAGGTCCGGCTCGGCGGCCGGTGCGGCGGGCAGGCCCTCGTCGGGCAGCACCGTGCCGACGTACGGCAGCGGCAGCGCGCGCACCTGCAGCGCGGCCTCGGCCAGCGGGCTGCCGGGCGGGGCGGTGACGACGACGGAGCAACCGCGGGCGTAGGCCTGCTCGGCGAGGCCGATCAGGCCCTGCTCGCCGCCGTCGGCGGAGCTGATCACCAGCAGGTCGAGCGGTCCGGCCCAGCCGGGCAGCTGCCAGCCGAGCCCGGCGGTGAAGGCGGGCGGGGCGCCGGCCCGGTCGGTGCGCGGGGCGACGGCCTCGGTCGGCGGCAGCGGGAGGACCAGGGTGGCGGTCCCGGCCAGCGCGGCGAGGATCTCGGCGGCGGTCAGGGCGCTGCCGTGCCCGGCGACCAGGACGGCGCGCGGTCGGCCGTCGGGGCGCAGCCGGTCGAGGCCGGCCGCGTCGGCCTGCCGCAGCGCGGTGCGGACCCGGGCGCCGGCACCGGCCAGGGCCAGCAGGGCGCGGTCGTGGTCGGCGCGCAGGAGGGCGGCCGGATCGTCGAGCAGGGTGTCGTCGAGCATGCGGCGGGCCTCCGGCTGTCCTCTGGTCGGCGGGCGCGGGGTGGGGCGTCGACCCCGGGGCGGGTCGGACCCGCCCCCAGGATCAGGCCGGGCGGCGGGCCTCGTCCACCAGGAGGACCGGAATGCCCTCGCGGACCGGGTACGCGAGGCCGCAGTCCGCGCCGGTGCAGACCAGCTCGGGCTGCTCCTCGGTGCCGCCCTCGGCGAGCGCGGCCCGGCACTGCGGGCAGACCAGGATCTCCAGCAGGAAGGATTCGAGCTTCATGGGGGCTCTCCCAAAGTTCGGTGGTGGCACGGAGGTGCCCCGGCCGATAGGCAACCCTACCGGCCGGGGCACGGTGCGCTTCGGTCAGGCGCGGTCCGGTCAGGCGCGCACGATGGCGAGCACGCCGTCGCGCAGTTCGGCCATCCGCGCCGGGTCCTTGGCCTCGACGTTCAGGCGCAGCAGCGGCTCCGTGTTGGAGGCGCGCAGGTTGAACCACCAGTCCGGGCCGGCCACGGTGAGGCCGTCCAGCTCGTCCACCGTGGTGCCCTCCAGGCCCGCGTAGGCGGCGCGGACGGCGGCGGTGCTGGCGGCCTGGTCGGCGACGGTGCTGTTGATCTCGCCGGAGGCGGCGTAGCGGTCGTACTCGGCGGTCAGCTCGGAGAGGGTGCCCTGCTGCCCGCCGAGCGCGGCCAGCACGTGCAGCGCGGCCAGCATGCCGGTGTCGGCGCGCCAGAAGTCGCGGAAGTAGTAGTGGGCGGAGTGCTCACCGCCGAAGACGGCGTCGGTGACGGCCATCTCCTGCTTGATGAAGGAGTGGCCGACCCGGGTGCGCACCGGGGTGGCGCCGAGCTCGCGGACCACCTCGGGGACGGTCCAGGAGGTGATCAGGTTGTGGATGATGGTCGGCTCGGCCTCGCCGGCGGCCTGGGCGCGGGCGATCTCGCGGGCGGCGACCAGGGCGGTGATCGCCGACGGGGAGACCGGCTCGCCGCGCTCGTCGACCACGAAGCAGCGGTCGGCGTCGCCGTCGAAGGCCAGGCCGATGTCGGCGCCGACCTTGCGGACCTCGGCCTGGAGGTCGACCAGGTTCTTCGGGTCGAGCGGGTTGGCCTCGTGGTTGGGGAAGGTGCCGTCCAGCTCGAAGTACATCGGGACGAGCTCGATCGGCAGGCCGTCGAAGACGGTCGGCACGGTGTGGCCGCCCATGCCGTTGCCGGCGTCCACGGCGACCTTGAGCGGGCGGATCGCGCTGAGGTCGACCAGGCCCAGCAGGTGGTCGGCGTAGCCGCGCAGGGTGTCCTGGGCGGTGAGCGCGCCGGGCTTCACGTCCTTGGCCGGGACGGTGACGGTGTCGTCCTCGGCGGTCCAGGACTCGACCAGCTCGCGGATCTCGGACAGGCCGGTGTCCTGGCCGACCGGGGCGGCGCCGGCCCGGCACAGCTTGATGCCGTTGTACTGGGCCGGGTTGTGGCTGGCGGTGAACATCGCGCCGGGCAGGTCGAGCTTGCCGCTGGCGTAGTAGAGCTGGTCGGTCGAGCAGAGGCCGATCTCGACCACGTCGGCGCCGTAGGCCGCGGCGCCCTCGGCGAAGGCCCGGCTCAGCGACGGCGAGGAGGGGCGCATGTCGTGCCCGACCACGATCGCGGTCGCCCCGGTGACCTGCACGAACGCGGCGCCGAAGGCCCGGGACAGGCTCTCGTCCCACTGGTCCGGGACGACGCCTCGGACGTCGTACGCCTTCACGAGCTGCTTGAGGTCGCGCACTGCGGCTCCACCCTGGTTCTGTGCTGATCGATACGTCGGGGCACCGACGCGTCCGGTCGACGGATCGCGGTGGTGTCAGACGGGCAGCGTACCCGGGCCGGGCGAACGCACCGTGCGGGGCGAGGCCTCAGTTGTCCGGCGAGCGCAGGACCCGGAGGTGGCCGCGGCGGCCGCCCTCGGTGGACTCGCCCTCGGGGGCACGGCCCTGACGGGGGGTCTGCGGGCGGGCGGCCTCGCGGACGGCGTTGGCGAGGGCCTCCAGGTCGTCGCTGCTGCGGCGCAGCGGTCCGGCCTCGGCGGCGAGCCGGACGACCTCCCAGCCGCGCGGGGCGGTGAGCCGCTCGGCGTGCTCGGCGCACAGGTCGTAGCAGTGCGGCTCGGCGTAGGTGGCGAGCGGGCCCAGTACGGCGGTGGAGTCCGCGTAGACGTACGTCAGCGTCGCGACGGCCGGTCGGCCGCACGCGGTCCGCGAACAACGACGTACAGAGCTCACGAGGGTGGACGGTACCGCACTCCCCGCCGGGGAGCGAAGACCGCCTGTCCGGCGGGGGTGCCGTGTCGCCGTTCGGGTGCTCACCGGCGCCCCCTCGCCGGGGCTGTGCCGGGCCGTGGGGGCGCCCCGGGCGCGCCGCCCGGCTCCTGCCGTACGGCTCGCTCCGGCGGTTCGGGCACACGCCGTCGCACCGGCGATTCCCCCGTCGGAGTGGTCCACTTCCGACCCGCCAAGGACTACTCTCGGCAGTGATATGGACAGCTCCGCACCGCAGTCATCGACAGGCCCCTCGCGCCGCCCCCGGCACCGCGACCGGCACGGCAGGGGGCTGCGCGGCCCGCTGGCCCCGCCCCAGGTGCCGATCTCGCTCACCCGCTCCGAACTGTTCGACGACTACGTGCGCGAGTCGGTGGAGCGGCTGGAGCGGCGGTGGCCGCAGCTGATCGAAGTGGAGTTCGCCGTGCAGGAGGTGCCGCTGCACGAGCCGGACGGCGCCGACACCGAGGACGGCGTGCCGCTGGGCCGGGTGTCGCCCGGTCAGAAGGGCCACAAGAGCCAGATCGTGGTGTACCGGCGGCCGGTGGAGATCCGGGCGAAGACCCGGGAGGACCGGGCGGCGCTGGTGCACGAGATCCTGATCGAGCAGGTGGCCGAGCTGCTGGGGCTGTCGCCGGACGCGATCGACCCGCGCTACGACGAGGAGTGACCTTCCGGGGCCCCGCGGGGCCCCGGAAGGGCCGGTCAGCGCAGCACCACGCCCGGGTCCTGGGTGGCCTGCGGGACCTGCACGGTGCTGTGGTCGTCGCGCAGTGCCTGGACGGTGAACATCGGCACGTCCTTGGCGGGCAGCGAGAGCATCCGGGCGGCGACCACCGGGCCGCCGGACTCGGTCTCCACGGTGACCGCGAAGACGCCGTTCAGCCCGGCGGGCTCGGGCGCCGGGATGGCGACCGTGCCGCCGGCCGGGAGCTGGACCTCCTTGGTCGCCGGGGTGCCGCCGCCGCTGCCGGCCGAGCCGGTGACCTTGACGGTGGCGGCGTCGCCGGTGGAGGTCAGGAAGACCGTGGCGGCGCCGGCCCGGTTGTCGGCGACGGTGGCGCGGGCGCCGACCGGGGCGCTGCCGGTGAGCCAGGCCGCGTCGCTCTTGCCGTTGCCGCCCGTGCGGTCGACCCGCAGGCCGGCGACGATCTTGGTCGGGTGCTTGTCGTCGGTGGGCGACAGCCGCAGCCCGGCGACCTCGTCCCGGGTGACCTTGCCGAGGTCGACGGCGGCCACCATGCCCGCCTTGACGTGGATCGACTCGTTGCCGGCCGGGGTGAACCAGCCGTTCTTGCCGGAGAGCTGGATCTTGAGGTCGGCGTCGTCCTCCGGCGGCGCCCAGACCACCAGCCGGGCCGCGGTGGTGTCGGCAGGCAGACCGGGCAGCACCTGGGTGGCGGCGGGCTCGGTGGAGGCGGGGACCCAGTCGGCGCCCTTGGCGCCGTCGGCGGCGTGCAGCGCGGCGCCGATCCGCCCGGAGCGCACCACCACGTGCACGGCGAGGTCGGTGACGGCGCCCTTGCTGATCGTCGACAGCAGGACGGACTGCGAGCTGCCGGGGGCGACGGTGAGGCCGTTGGCGGCGTCGTTGTCGATCAGGCCCTTGTCGCCGTACAGCTTGATGTCGACCACGGCCGCGGAGGACTCGGGGTTGACCAGACTGACGTAGTCGACCCGGTCGCCGGCCGTGCTGGCCCCGGCGAACCAGAAGCTGGTGCTCTCCGGGGTGCAGGTCAGGCCGGACAGGCCCGTACCGCGCTGCTCGGTGACCACGGTGGTCTGGGTGACGGTGAAGCCGGGGGCGAGCGCGCCGGTGGCGACGGCCCCGGTACCGGGCGCGGCGTCGCCGTTGCTGGCCGGGCCGGTGGCCGGGGTGCCGGGCTTGCCGAGGGTCAGCTTGGCGTCGGCGGGCGGGGCGTTCTTGTCCGGGGCCGGGGTGGCCGGGGCGCTCGGGGCCGCGCTCGGCGCGGCGGTCGGCGAGCCGCTCGGCGCCGGGGCCGCGGTCGGCGGGGTGGCCGGGGCGGCCTGCTCGGAGAGCCAGCCGGCGCCGCCGGTGGCCGAGCCGGTGCCGGGCGGGGTGTAGGCGGTGAGCGTGGTCGAGCCGGTCAGGCCCTGGAAGGGCTGCGGGCAGACCGCCGCCGTCCGCTCGACCTGGGCGGTGCTCGGGGCGGCCCCGCCGTCCGCCTTGGCCGGGCCGGCCGGCGGGCGCACCTCGGCGATCCCGAACACGGCCGCCAGCACCACGGCCGCGGCCAGCAGGGACTGGGTGGTCTTCCCCGCGGACCGGCCGGGGGCCGTCCCCGGCGCGCCGGCGGGCTCCGCGGCCCCGGCCGGGGCGGTGGCGGGCTCGACGGGCTGCTCGGCCCGGGCGGCGGACTTCTTCCCGAATGCGGGCTTCTTCATGGCGGGTCAGCTCCCCGATCCGTGCTGGTGGGGGCCGTAGTTCCCGGAAGGGTGACCGGTGCCGCCCGGTTCGTTGGGGTCGTAGTACGGCTCGCCCTGCTGCTGGCCCGGCAGCCAGGTCTGCTGGGGCTGCCCGGGCTGCTGCTGGTAGGGGTCGTAGCCGTACTGCTCCTGCGGGTACTGCTCGTACCCCTGCTGCTCGTACCCCTGCTGGTCGTACCCCTGCTGCGGGTAGCCCTGCTGGTGGCCGTCGTACCCGTGGCCCTCGTAGCCCTGGGCGGCGTACGGGGCGGCCACCGGCTGCTGGGCCGCGTACTGGTCGTAGCTGTACGGGTCGGCCTGCTGGTACGCCTGGTACGGGTCGGCGTACGGCTCGGCCTCCTGGACGGCGGCGGCCGCCTCGACCGCCCCGGCCGGCGGCTCGCCGGAGGGCTGCGCCGGGATCGCGCCCGGCAGCCCGTCGTACACCCCGGGCTCCTCGGCGCCGGGCTCGCCGCCCTCGCCCCGCTCGGCCATCCGGCGGGCCCGGCGGCTGCCCGGGACGAGGGGCTGCGCCTGGGCGGCGGCGGCCAGCGCGGCGGCGGCGACCACCTCCTCGGGCAGGTCGTCGTCCTTGTGGCTGCGGCGGCCGGGCAGGGCCAGCACCAGGATGGTGAGGCCGACCAGGACCTGGGCCCAGATCCAGCCGGTGTGGGCGAGGCTGCCCTCGCGGGTGACGCTCAGCTTGCCGCCGGCGGCCGGGAGCTTGAAGCCCTGCGCCCAGCCGTCGAGCGTGGTGGGCTCCAGGGCGGTGCCGTCCACGGTGGCCTTCCACTCGGGGGCGGCGGCCTCGGCCAGTCGCAGCACCCGGCCGTCCGGACCGGCCGGGACGGTGGTGGCGAGGTCGCGTTCGCCGGACGGGACGACCACCGGGGTGGCGCCCGGGGCGGTGATCACCGCGCGCACCGCGGGCGCGCCGTTGACCTGCCAGAGCGCGGCGTCGCCGTCCTGGTTGGCCTTCACCAGGCCGGGGGTGGTGTCCAGGACGTCCTTGAAGGCGTCCACGGCCTGCCGCTCGACCAGCACGTAGGCGATGCCGTAGCCGGCCAGGGCGTTCGCCTGGTCGGCACCGGAGCCGGCCAGCAGGCTGCCGACCATCCGGTCCAGGCCGCCATGGGTGCCGGTGGCCGGGTCGACGGTGGACTCCGCCTGGCCGAGGGTCAGGCCGGCGCCGCGCACCACGGTGTAGCGGACGGCGCCCTTCTGGCCGGTGACCACGAGGGTGCGGGACCGGTCGCTGGTGCCGGCCTCCTCGGCGATGAAGGCGGGCACCTGGCCGGCCGCGGCGCGGTGCAGCGGGCCGCCGGCGCCGGTCAGCGCCCACCACAGGCCGGTGCCCAGCGGGGCCAGCACGGCCGCGGCCACCACCAGGGCGGCCACCGGCTGGCGCCAGCCGAAGGCGATCCCGGCGACCCGGGTGTTGGCGCCGTCGGCGCCGATCGCGGCGGCGGCGAGCAGGGCGATCCCGGCGATCAGGGTGGCCGGGCCGGCCCAGGCGGGCACCGGCTGGCCGCCGGAGGCCGGGGTGACGGAGGTGCCCGCCACCGCGACCGCGAAGACCAGCCCGGCACCGGCCGCGCCCCAGGCGGCGAGCACCGCGCGGCGGCGGTCGGCGCGCAGCAGCGCGGCCAGCGCGGCGAGGACGACACCGGTGGAGAGCCAGACCGGCGGCACCCCGGCGCCGCCGGGGTTGACCAGCAGCAGGCCGGCCGCGCTCGCCCCGGCGCCGTGCAGTCCGGGCAGCCCGGCCTCCAGCAGCAGCCACTGCGGGTGCGACAGCACCTTCAACGACCAGGGGGCGAGCACCGCGACCGGCACCGCGAGGATCACCAGGACGCGCAGGCCGAGCAGCCGCAGCGCCGTACCGCCGGAGCCGAGGGCGCCGCCGCGCAGCACCGCGAGGACCAGCACGGCCAGGCAGAGCGGTACCGCGAGCGCCCAGGTCAGCGGGACGAAGGCGGTGGCCAGGGTGAGCAGCAGGACGGTCATCCAGACCGGCCGCCAGCCGGGGCGGGCGCCCTTGGCGGCGCTCTCCTGGCGGATGCCGAGGCCGGCCGCGATCGCGGCGGCGCGGGCCAGCGGCGGCAGCAGCACGGCGAGGACGGCGGTGCCGATCCGGCCCTGGGCGAGCGCGCCGGTGGCGGCGGGCAGCAGCGCGTAGGTGGCGCTGGCCCAGGCGCGGACCAGCTTGGAGTCCAGCAGCGGCCGGGAGACCAGGTAGGCGCTGACCGCGGCGAGCGGGACGGTGAGCACCACCAGCAGGGTGAGCGCGAGGTCGGCGTTGCCGAACAGCAGCCAGGAGAGCACCGAGAGCACGCCGAGGTACGGCGGTGCGGCCGCGGTGGAGCCGGTGCCGACCGGGTGCCAGGCGTCCGCGTACATCGCCCACAGGCCGCCCGCGCCGTCGGAGGCGGGCAGCAGGGCGCCGCCGAACAGCTCGCCGCTGCCGAACAGGCCGCGGCAGGCGACCAGGGCGAACACCAGCAGGGCGGCGAACAGCACCGGCGCGGGGCGCCGGGCCAGCTTCTTGATCAGCGCGAACTGCTCGACGACGAGGTCCTCGCCGTCCTCGTCACCGCCGGCCTCGACCGAGCCGTGCCGACTGCCGGTGTCGTCGCCGCCCCCTATCCCGAGCGAGCCGATGACGCCCTCGACGGCCAGCCGGGTGGTGGCGCCGGGCGCCGGGAAGAGCGTGCGGTCGTCCAGGGCGTCCGCGGCGCGGGTCCGGGCGCGGTGTTTGCGCGCGGCCAACAGCCGTGGGAAGCGGACGAGTTCGTGGCCGAGGCCGGCCAGCTCGTCGACCGCCTGGCGCGGGTCCTTGCCGAGCAGGTTGGTGACGGCGCGCACCAGGGTGCCGAGCACCAGGCGCAGCAGCACGTACGGGAAGAGCGCGCCCTTGCAGTTGGCGAGCAGGGTGTAGACGGCGCCGGACTTGTCCACCCGGTGCGGGTGGGAGGGGCCGCAGTCGATCGCACGGCGTTCGCGGCTGGCCGCCTCGGCGTGCCGCAGCACCGCGTCGGGGGCGACCACCACGCGGTGGCCGGCGGCGTTGACCCGCCAGCAGAAGTCGGTGTCGTCCCGCATCAGCGGGAGGGCCCGGTCGAAGCCGCCGAGCTCCTCGAAGACGTCCCGGCGCACCAGCATGCCCGCGCTGGAGACGGCGAGCACCGGGCGGACCTGGTCGTGCTGGCCCTGGTCCTGCTCGCGGCGGTCGAGTCCGGTCCAGCGGCGGCCGGAGCGGGCGATGGTGACGCCGATCTCCAGCAGCTGGCGGCGGTCGTACCAGCTGCGCAGCTTGGGGCCGACCACGCCGGCGCTGGGGGTGGAGTCGGCGACCTGGAGGAGCCGGCGCAGCGCGTCGGTCTGCGGCTCGCAGTCGTCGTGCAGCAGCCAGAGCCACTCGACCGGCTGGGTCTCGCGCGGGCCGCCGCGCCCGAGGTCGTCCTCCTGGGCGAGCGGGTCGCCGTAGTCGTCCCAGCCGCCGGTGACCGGGTCGTAGCCGGAGGGGTCGAGCCGGTACGGGAGGTCCTCCGGGCGCAGGGGCGCGCTGCCCGCGACGGCCTCGGCGACGGCGGTGCCGAAGCCGGCCCGGCGGCCGAGCATCAGCGGGCCGCTCTCGGGCAGCCAGTCGGCCAGGGTGTCGGCGAGCAGCTGCGGGGAGTTGTCGGTGGATCCGGTGTCGACCGCGAGGATCCGCTGGACCTGGCGGTCCTGGCCGAGCAGACCGGCCAGGGCCTGCGGCAGCCAGCGGGCGCCGTCGTGCGAGACGATCACCGCGGTGACCAGGTGGCGCGGGTAGGCGGGCGGCCTGGAAGCGGTGAAGCCGCTCTGGTGGCTGTAGACGGTCATCGAGTGCGCGGGCCCCAGTTCTCGGTGGACACAGCCGGTGAACGGCAACCGGATGGCGCACCACACTAACGGCTCCGGATGGCCGCTTCGTGCCCGGTGCCGGTGCGGAGGCGGTGAAGAAGGGGACCCGGGATCGGCGCGGACCGGTCCGGGAACACGAAAGCGCCCCACCGTCGCGGTGAGGCGCTCGTACAGCTGTGCGGCCGTCCGCCGGTGGCGGAGGGTCAGCGGGGTCGGTCGGGGCCGCCCCGGTCAGACGGCGCTCTTCTTGAGCCGGCGGCGCTCGCGCTCGGAGAGGCCGCCCCAGATGCCGAAGCGCTCGTCATTGGCGAGGGCGTACTCCAGGCACTCCGATCGAACCTCGCAGGCGAGGCACACCTTCTTGGCCTCGCGGGTAGAGCCGCCCTTCTCGGGGAAGAAGGACTCCGGGTCGGTCTGAGCGCACAACGCGCGCTCCTGCCAACCGAGTTCCTCCTCTTCCTCCGCGATGCCGTCCCCGATCAACAGCTCAAAGAGCTCGCTCATGTGGCGCGCCTCCTCTGCCCCTACTTGGCGTCCCCGTGGTTGCCGTTGCCTCGTGCGGCTGACGACACGAGTGAAATTACAGTTGCGTCACTCTGGCCCAGTCAAGCCGAGCTCTGGTATTGAGGCCGGGATTCACTCCCTGGCACCAAGCCGTTACGAATAGTGTACATATTCGGACACATCGGACCTTCGATCCGAAAGCCCCGGGCGACATCGAAACGCCCGCAATGACTCGCGGAATGACGCTCAGTCATCGTGACAGGCCGGTCATCGGCCTGCCTTCCCGGCGATCTTCCCATCGAAACATAGAGAGTGATGAATCACCCCATCCGGGAAAGATCCTGACCTAATCCACTCGAATGCCGCATCCTTCGGTTTGACACCACCCCCGCGGATGCGGTCTCCTTTCCCCTATGTCAGAGTTCGCCAGCCCCCGGAGCGGTTCCACGCTCCGCCGTGCCGTGAACTCCTGTTGTCGCCTCTGTTCCTGCTGTATCTAGGCGCCCGCGTCCCACCGCGCGCCGCCCAGGAAGCACAGAGGCCGCCCGCGACTCCCGCCCCAGGACATCCCGGATCCGGCTGCTCCCCGACCAGCCGAGCCATCCGAGGACGACTCCCGTGCGCACGACCCGCATCCGCAAGCGGAACCGCGACCGCAACAAGCACGCCCGCCGCGGCCTCGCCGCCACCCGCACCCCCCGCCACGGCGACCGGCACCGCTGGGCCGACGGCCTCAGCGACGTCTCCATCGCCGGCGACCCGCTCGCCTTCCCCCACCTCGCCCGCACCGACCTGCCCGAGCACCCCACCACCGTCGCCGGGTACGCCCGGCTGGTCCGCGAGATCGCCGCCGACCGCTCCCGCTGGGAACCGCTGGTCCGCTACGACGCGCTCACCCGCTGGTACGCCCGCCTGGAGACCGGCCCCGGCTACGAGGTCTGGCTGCTCAGCTGGCTGCCCGGCCAGAGCAGCGGCTTCCACGACCACGGCGAGTCCTCCGGCGTGATGACCGTCGTCCGGGGCGAACTGACCGAACGCTCACTCACCCTCCCCCAGCCTTCGGCCGGGGGGACCCCCAGCGGCTCAGCCGCCCGCACCCTGCGCCCCGGCGGGCAGCGGGTGTTCTCCTCCGGCTACCTGCACGAGGTGGTCAACGGCGCGCTCGAACCCGCCGTCTCCATCCACCTCTACACCCCGGGCCTGACCGCGATGAACCAGTACAGCACCACCACCGCCGTCCCGGAGCAGCACGCGCACCCGGCGGAGTCCGAGCGGCGTTGACCGAGACCTGACGAAGAGTCCGACCGTGGCAGGATGACCCCATGCGCATCGTGGCACTGGCAGGCGGGATCGGCGGGGCGCGCTTCCTGCGCGGACTCCTCGCGGCGGTCGGACCGCAGGACGAGATCACCGTCATCGGCAACACCGGCGACGACATCCACCTCTACGGGCTCAAGGTCTGCCCCGACCTCGACACCGTGATGTACACCCTCGGCGGCGGAATCCACGAGGAACAGGGCTGGGGCCGGACCGACGAGACCTGGTCGATCAAGGCCGAGATGAAGGAGTACGGCGTCGGCCCCGAGTGGTTCGGGCTCGGCGACCGGGACTTCGCCACCCACCTCGTGCGCAGCCAGATGCTCACCGCCGGGTACAGCCTCAGCCAGGTCACCGAGGCGCTGTGCGTGCGCTGGAAGCCCGGCGTGCGGCTGCTGCCGATGAGCGACGACCGGGTCGAGACCCACGTGCGGATCACCGACGAGCAGGGCACCCGGGCCGTCCACTTCCAGGAGTACTGGGTCCGGCTGCACGCCGCCGTCGACGCCGAGGCGATCATCCCGGTCGGCGCGGACACCGCCAAGCCCGCGCCCGGCGTGCTGGAGGCCCTCGCCGAGGCCGACGTCATCCTCTTCCCGCCGTCCAACCCGGTCGTCTCGATCGGCACCATCCTCGCCGTCCCGGGCATCCGGGACGCCGTCGCCGCCGCCCCGGCACCGGTGGTCGGGCTCTCCCCGATCATCGGCGGGGCGCCGGTACGGGGCATGGCCGACAAGGTGCTCGCCGCCGTCGGCGTCGAGGCCACCGCCGAGGCGGTCGCGCTGAACTACGGCTCCGAACTCATCGACGGCTGGCTCGTCGACACCGCCGACCAGGACGCGGTGGCCGCCGTCGAGGCCGCCGGGATCGCCTGCCGGGCCGTCCCGCTGCTGATGACCGACGTCGAGGCCACCGCCGAGATGGCCCGGGCGGCGCTGGCGCTGGCCGAGCAGGTCCGCGCGTGACGATCGAGATCCTTCCGGTCCGGGGCATCCCCGAGGTCGAGGCCGGGGCCGACCTCGGCGAGCTGATCGCCAAGGCCGGGACGTACCGCGACGGCGACATCCTGCTGGTCACCTCGAAGATCGTCAGCAAGGCCGAGGGCCGGCTGCTGCACGCCGCCGACCGGGACGCCGCGATCGACGCCGAGACCGTCCGGGTGGTCGCCCGGCGCGGACCGGCCCGGATCGTCGAGAACCGCAACGGCTTCGTCATGGCCGCCGCCGGGGTCGACGCCTCCAACACCGCCCCCGGCACCGTGCTGCTGCTGCCCGAGGACCCGGACGCCTCGGCCCGCGCGCTGCGCGCCCGGCTCCAGCAGCTCACCGGCCACCGGCTCGCCGTCGTCGTCACCGACACCTTCGGCCGGCCCTGGCGCAACGGGCTCACCGACGTCGCGATCGGCGCCGCCGGACTGTCCGTCCTGGAGGACCACCGGGGGCGCACCGACAGCCACGGCAACGAACTGGTGCTCACCGTCACCGCGACCGCCGACGAACTCGCGGCCGCCGGCGACCTCGTCAAGGGCAAGGCCAGCGGCGTCCCGGTCGCCGTCGTGCGCGGGCTCGGCCACCTGGTCACCGCCGAGGACGGCGCCGGCACCCGGCCGCTGGTGCGGCCCGCCGCGGACGACATGTTCCGGCTCGGCACCTCCGAGGCGCTGCGCCAGGCCGTCACGCTGCGGCGCACCGTCCGCGCCTTCACCGCCGACCCGGTCGACCCGGCCGCCGTCCGGCGCGCGGTGACCGCCGCCGTCACCGCGCCGGCCCCGCACCACACCACGCCCTGGCGGTTCGTGCTGCTGGAGTCCGCCGAGACCCGGGTACGGCTGCTGGACGCGATGCTCGGCGCCTGGCAGCGCGACCTCCGCGAACTCGACGGCTGGGACGAGGCCCGGATCGCCCGCCGCACCGCCCGCGGGAACGTGCTGCGCGACGCGCCGTACCTGGTGGTGCCGTGCCTGGTGATGGACGGCTCGCACGACTACCCGGACCCGCGGCGGGCCGCGGCCGAACGGGAGATGTTCACGGTGGCCGTGGGGGCCGCCGTGCAGAACCTGCTGGTCGCGCTCACGGGTGAGGGGTACGGCTCCGCCTGGGTGTCCTCGACGATGTTCTGCCGTGACACCGTTCGGGCGGTGTTGGACCTGCCGGAGGGGTGGGACCCGATGGGGGTCGTGGCGGTGGGGCGGCCGGCGGAGGCGCCGAAGGTCCGGGCGGAACGGGGCGCCGAGGCGTTCGTCGTGGTGCGGTGACGCCTCAGAGGCCGCGGTAGACGTCGCGGCGATTGCCGACGTGGACGACGAGGATCAGCAGCACATCGCCGCGGACCTGGTAGACCACCCGGAAGTCGCCGACCCGGAGCCGGTAGAGGCCGTCGTTCCCGGTCAGCTTCTTGACGTCCGGTCCGACCGCGAACGGGTCGTCCCCCAACGCGGTGAGTGCCGTGAGGATCCGCATCGCCTCGAGCTGGCCGATCGCGCGCAGCTGCCGTCGGGCGTGCGAGGTGAAGCCGAAGGCGTACTTCACGCAGCGCTCCCCGCGGAGTCCGCGGGCGGTCCGAACAGGTCCGCCATCAGCTCGGCCATGGTGACGGTCGGCTCGTCCAGGTGCTTGCGCGCCTCCCGGGCGAGGAGCTCGTCCTCCGCCTCCTCTATGGCGTCGAGGATCTCGATCGGCACGAACGCCCCGACGCGCTCGCCCTTGCGCGTGATCACGGTGATCTCGCCGTCCTCCGCCCGGCTGACCACCTCGGCGAGGTGGGCACGGGCCTCACGGATGTTCATTGCGTCAGCCATGAATCCAGCGTACACATAACTGCGTACACCGGGGCGGGCTTCGGGTCAGCGGGTTCGGTGGTCGTTGGGGGTGAGCCGGGGGCCGTAGCGGGGGGCGTGGGTGCCGGTGGCGAGGAGGAGGCGGCAGAGGCGGTGGCGGTGGGGGCGGTAGGGCTCCAGCAGGGCGAGCATCTGGGCGTCGTTGCTGCGGGGGCGGCCGGCCAGGGCCCAGCCGACCAGGTTGGGGAGGTGGAAGTCGCCGACCGAGACGGCGTCCGGGTCGCCGTTGCTGCGCTGGAGGGTTTCGGCGGCGGTCCAGGTGCCGATGCCCGGGACGGCCGTCAGGCGGGCGAAGGACTCCTCGTGGGCCATGGTGGAGGCCTCCTCCAGGCGGGGGGCCAGCCGGACGGCGCGCTGGACCGTGGCCGAGCGCTTGGGGTCGACGCCCGCGCGGTGCCACTCCCAGCTCGGGATCATCGCCCAGTCGCGGGCCGACGGGGCCACCCGCATGCCCTCGGCCGGGCCGGGGGCCGGGGTGCCGAAGTCGCGCAGCAGGGTGCGCCAGGCGCGGTAGGCCTCGTCGGTGGTGACCTTCTGTTCCAGGATCGCGGGGACGAGCGACTCCAGGACCAGGCCGGTCCTGGTGAGCCGGACCCCGATGGTGCGGCGCTGGGCGTCCCGGAGCGGGCCGGGGGGCAGCACCAGCGCCTCCGGGTGGTCCTCGGCGCCGAGCAGGGTGGGCAGCCGGTCGAGCAGCCACTGGGCGCCCGGGCCCCAGGCGGTCGCCTCCACCTCGCCCGCACCGGGGCGCGGCAGCACCCGCAGGGTGCCGACGCCGGCCGGGGTGCGGGAGGCGCGCCAGACGGCGCCGTCGCCGGTGGTGCGGTACGAGGGGTCGGCGGGGCCCCGGCGCAGCGGCAGCAGGGTCCGGACCGGGTCGAGCGGGAAGCCCGGCCGCCAGCGCCGTACCGCTTCGCCGCCCGTCACTGCCGTCGCCTCCTGGGGTGCCTGAGGCCATGAACGATACGTGGGGCGGGGGCAGGAGTTCGAGGGCGGGCGCCAAAGCTCGTTGCGGAAGGTTCAGCTGCTCTGGAGCAGGGCGGCGGCCGTGCGGAGTTCGGGGAGCCGGGCGTAGAGGGCCTTGCCGGGGCATTCGGTGTTGAAGGCGTCGCGGTGGCCGGAGATCGCGTCGAAGTCGACGACCGTGCCCTTGGGGTAGCGGCTGGCGTCGGAGGCGGAGGTCAGTCTGGTGCGGCCGTCGGCGGGCCGGTCGGTGAGGCCGAGCTTCCAGGCGGCGATCGCGGCGAGGCTGTCGAGGAGGGGTTGCGGCGGGGTGGCGTCGACGTAGGTGCCGATCGCGGCGACGCCGGAGGAGTCGGTGTTGAAGCCGAGGGTGTGGGCGCCGTGGACGGGCTGGTCGACGCCGCCGGCCCGGCCCTCGTAGATCGTGCCGCAGCGGTCGACCAGGAAGTTGTAGCCGATGTCCCGCCAGCCGCTGGTCCTGACGTGGTACTGGTAGATGCCCCTGATCACCCGGGGGGCGTCGGAGCAGGCGTAGTCGGTGGCGGTCGCGGTGTGGTGGACGAAGACCTCGCGGACCGGGCCGGTGTACTCGAAGCCCGGGTCGCGCAGGGACTCGTCGGCGCCCCAGCCGGCCCGGGTGACGATCGCCGGGCGCGGCGCCTGGTGGCCGTCCTCGGCGGCGGGTGCCGCGGGCACCGTCCGGGTGGCGGCCGGGGCGGGTGCGCCGGCGCCGGGGTCGACGAGGTCGAGCCGCAGTCCGGGCGGCGGTCCGGCCGGGCCGGGCCGGAACTCGACGGCGACGCCGTCGCTGCGGCCGGTCCACAGCGGGGCGGTGGCGCCGTGCGGGGCGCGGTCGGGGCCGTCGTCGGTGTCGGTCTCCAGGGTGTGCCAGTCGCTCCAGCGGCCGGTGCCCGCGTCCCGGGTGCGGACCCGGAGGCTGCCGCCGCCCAGCGCTCCGGCCGGTCCGTCCCAGCTGACGCCGAGGAGTTCGAAGGGCCCGGTCGTGCTCGCCGGGAGCCCGTGCCCGTCGGGGAGCCGGAGCGAGACGGTCCGGCCGCCGCCGGGGAAGTCACGGTGCTCGCCACCGGGGGCAAGGGGCACGGCGGAGGCGGCGGGAGCGGGCTGGAGCAGCAGGGCGGCGGTGCAGCCGGCGAGCAGCGCGGCCGGGAACGGGAGGCGCGCGGCCTTGATGGAGAGGTGCATGAAGGGGATCGTCACCGCAAACCGGACCGCCCGCCACGCCGCCCCGCGCCCGCTCGGCCACCCCTCCCGGCCTGCCACCCGAAGGCCGTAGGCTGGGGCGCACCATGACTGCGCCATTCGCTGCCGATGCCCGCACCCCCGTCGAGCTGCTGCACGCATACCTGCGCGGCGGCACCCCTTCGGTCGATCCCGCGGCCCCGCTGGTCACTTTCTACGACGACGCCACCGGCGAACGGGTGGAGCTGTCCGCCCGGACCTTCGACAACTGGGTCGCCAAGACCGCCAACCTCCTCCAGGACGAGCTGAACGCCGGTCCGGACGACCGCGCCGTGCTGCTGCTGCCCGCGCACTGGCAGAGCGCCGTCTGGCTGCTGGCCTGCTGGTCCGTCGGTGTGACGGCGGTGCCGGCCGGCGACCCGGCCGACGCCGACCTGGTGGTGAGCGGTCCGGACGGCCTGGAGGCCGCCCAGGCCTGTGGGGGCGAGCGGGTCGCGCTCGCCCTGCGCCCGCTCGGCGGCCGCTTCCCGCACCGCCCGGACGGCTTCCTGGACTACGCCGCCGAGGTGCCCGGCCAGGGCGACCGCTTCGCGCCGTACTCCCCCGTCGCCCCGGACGGGCAGGCGCTGGAGACCTCGGTGGACGGGCTGCCGCTGAAACTGACCGGCGAGCAGACCGTCGCGCTGGCCCGGGAGGGCGCCGCGCGGATCGGCCTCAAGCCCGGGGACCGGGTGATGTCCACCCTCTCCTTCGACGACTGGACGGGCCTGGAGGCCGGCCTGCTGGCCCCGCTGGCGGCCGGCGCCTCGGTGGTGCTGTGCCGCAACTCCCAGGGGCTGGACGCCGGGCAGTGGGAGAAGCGCTCCGAATCCGAACGGGTGACTGTGCGCCTCGGCTGACCCCGGGACGGTCCCGGCGGGTAGGGATCCCTGCCATGGCCGAGGACGACACCGAGCACCCCCCGACCGACCAGACTCCCCCGGAGCACGCTCCCCCGAGCGGACCGGGACGCCCGCGAAGGCGCCGGCGGTGGCTGATGATCACCGCCGGCGCCGTCGCGTTCCTGCTGGTCGCCACCGGTGTGCTGCTCTGGATCGCCTACCGCAAGCTGGACGGCAACATCAGGACGGACTCGGCCACCGACCGGCTGCTCGCCGAGCTGGAGGCCGAGCGCCCGAGCCGGGCGGCGGGGGCCGAGGGCGCCGAGAACATCCTGCTGATCGGCAGTGACGACCGCTCCGGCTCGAACTCCTCCTACGGCGGCGAGGCCGGTGCCCAGCGCTCGGACACCACCATCCTGCTGCACCTGGCCGGCGACCGGAAGCACGCGACGGCGGTCTCCGTCCCGCGCGACGTGATGGTCACCGTGCCCTCCTGCGAGAAGCCGGACGGCAGCCGCAGCAAGCCGGGGACGATGCAGTTCAACTGGGCGTTCGAGCTGGGCGGTCCGGCCTGCTCGATCCGCACCGTCGAGCAGTTGAGCGGCATCCGGATCGACCACTACGTGATCCTCGACTTCAGCGGCTTCAAGACGATGGTGGACGCGATCGGCGGGGTCGAGGTGTGCGTGCCGCAGCCGATCCACGACAAGGACGCCAAGCTGGACCTCCCGGCCGGCCGTCAGCTGCTGCACGGCGAGCAGGCGCTCGGCTACGTCCGGGCCCGGGAGAGCCTGGGCGACGGCAGCGACACCCAGCGGATGGGGCGCCAGCAGCAGTTCCTGGCCTCGCTGATCCGCAAGGTGCAGTCGCAGGGGGTGCTGCTGAACCCGGCCAAGCTGTGGCCGGTGCTGGACGCGGCCACCTCCTCGGTGAAGGCGGACGGCGGCCTGTCCTCGCTCGGCGCGCTGTACGACCTCACCCAGGACCTGCGCGGCATCCCCTCCCGGGACGTGGTGTTCCTGACGGCGCCGCGCCGCCCGTACCGCTACGACTCGGACCGGGACGAGTTCGTCCAGCCGCAGACCACCCAGCTGTTCGAGGCGCTGCGGGCCGACCGGCCGCTGGCCCTCCGGCCGCCCGGTTCGGCGCCCGCGCCGGACGCGGGGGCGGGGGCGGGAGCAGGGGCGGGAGCGGGAGCAGGGGCGGGGGCCGGCTCCGACCGGGCCACGGCGTCACCCTCGGCGGGCGCCTCGCCCACTTTCGAGGGACGCACCGCGGACGTGGACGCCTGCGCCCAGCACTGAACTCGCCGCTGGGCTTTGCTTTTTCATTGCTCAAACATGACTGAGCTCACACTCGGAACAATTCCCCCGTTCGGCTCGTCTAGTGTGTCCGGATCGACCCGTCGCCCGACGGGTCGGCCTCCGTGACCGGCCGGACGTAGGGAATCCCCGTGCAGCAGGACGAAACGAACACCGGTCGGTTCAGCGGGGAGAGTCGACGGGAAGCCAAGCGCCGGGCCGCGGCCGCCAAGCGGCAGCGCCGCCGCCGGGTGCTCAAGTGGACGGCGGGGACGGGCGCCCTGGTGATGGTCGCCGGCTGCGGCGGGGCCTACTACCTGTACCAGCACTTCAACAGCAACCTGACCTCGGTCAAGGTCCAGCTGGGCAGCGAGGAGGAGCGGCCCAAGGCCGCCGGGGACGCGCTGAACATCCTGGTGATCGGCACCGACAGCCGGCAGGGCCTCGGCCGCGAGTACGGCGACGAGGGCAGTACCGGGCACGCCGACACCACCCTGCTGTTCCACGTCGCCAAGGACCGCTCCAACGCGACCGTGGTCAGCATCCCGCGCGACCTGATGGTGCCGATACCGGAGTGCCAGAACGACAAGGGCAGGAAGATCCCGGGCACGGCGCGGGACATGTTCAACACCAGCCTCGGCCAGGGCGGGCGCGACGCCGGCTGCACCTGGAAGACGGTGGAGAAGCTGACCGGCATCCGGGTCGACCACTTCGTGCAGGTCGACTTCGAGGCGGTGAAGACGCTCTCCACCGCCGTCGGCGGGGTCGAGGTCTGCGCGGCCAAGGACATCGACGACAAGGACTCGCACCTCAAGATGGCCAAGGGCCGCCACGTCGTCCAGGGCGAGGAGGCGCTGGCCTTCGTCCGCACCCGGCACGCGGTCGGCTTCGGCGGTGACCTCACCCGGATCCCGCTCCAGCAGCAGTTCATCAGCTCGATGATCCGCAAGATCAAGAGCGACGACACCCTCACCAGCCCGAGCAAGCTCTACCAGCTCGCGGACGCCGCCACCAAGGCGCTCACCGTGGACTCCGGCATCGGCAGCGTCGACAAGCTCAAGAACCTGGCCCAGGACATCAGCAAGGTGGACACCAAGAACATCACCTTCACCACCGTCCCGGTGCTGGACGACCCCAGCGACAAGGACCGGCTGATCCTGCGCCAGCCGGACGCCGGGCAGGTGTTCTCGATGATCGCGGGCGACCGCTCGCTGACCGAGACGGCCGCTTCCGCCGCTTCGCCCGCTCCGGCCGCTCCGGCCGCGCCCCCGGAGGCCTCGGCCACGCCGAGCACCACCGCCCCGGCGGTGGACACCAAGGGCGTCCAGGTGACGGTGCGCAACGGCAGCGGGACCCGCGGACAGTCCGGGCCGACGGTGGAGAAGCTCAAGGACAAGGGCTTCGCCAAGGCCGCGGTCGGCCCCGACGCGCCCCCGGCCGCGACCACCACGGTGTCCCACCCGGCCGGCCAGGAGGCCGAGGCCGCAGCGCTGGCCGCCGCCCTCGGACTGCCCGCCGACGCCGTGAAGCCCAACCCGAAGGCGGGCCCGAAGGACCCGCTGCTGGTGGTCCTCGGCAAGGACGTCCTGACGGCCCCCGCGCAGCAGCCGACCGAGGCCCCGAAGGACCTCCAGCGGGTGCAGGCGGACGACGTCGACGTGTGCGCCAAGTAGTTACACCGGGGCGAGGGTTCCGTCCGTCTCGCGGTAGCGCTCGCCGGTGCGCGGGCAGGTCCAGAGCCCCTGGCCGGACGGGCCGAGCGGTTCACCGGCCCGGCCGACCCAGCCGATCCGGCGGGCGGGCACCCCGGCCACCAGGGCGAAGTCCGGGACGTCCCGGTGCACCACGGCCCCGGCCGCGACCAGCGCCCAGCGGCCGACCGTCACCCCGGCGACCAGCACCGCGCGGCCGCCGATCGAGCAGCCCTGGCGGAGCGTCACCGGCTCCGCGTGCCAGTCGGTTCGGCCCTTGAGCCGACCGTCGGGGGTGACCGCGCGCGGGTGGCGGTCATTGGTCAGCACGGCGGCCGGGCCGATGAACACCCCGTCCTCGACCACCGCCGGCTCGTACACCAGCGCGTGGTTCTGGACCTTGACCCGGTCCCCGATCCGCACGCCCGGCCCGAGGTAGGCGCCGCGGCCGATCACGCAGTCGCTGCCGACC
The DNA here is from genome assembly GCF_055569135.1 of Kitasatospora sp. NPDC029367. Taxonomy (NCBI): domain Bacteria; kingdom Bacillati; phylum Actinomycetota; class Actinomycetes; order Kitasatosporales; family Streptomycetaceae; genus Kitasatospora; species Kitasatospora sp. NPDC029367. The sequence continues at coordinate 12,171 of NZ_JBVHYH010000088.1, read as the reverse complement.
ACCGCGTCCTCGCGGACCTGGGCGAGGTGCCAGACCCGCGTCCCGGCGCCGAGCACGGCCCGTTCGTCGACGTCCGCGCCCGGCTCGATCCGGGCCGCGGCCGTACCGTCCTCAACTGTCCCCATGCGGACCGACGGTAGCCGGTCCGGCCGTCAACTCGCCCGGGAGAGCACGTCCTTCGAGGACGGGCCGACGCTCCTTATCACCCGGCGGGCCAGCGAGCGGGGCGAGGTGATGAAGCCGAAGCCCCAGCTCAGGTGCATGGTCGCGAGCGCCACCGGCAGCAGCGCCTTGGCCCGCAACGACAGGCCGCGGCCCTCGACGGCGGCACCGCCGAGGATGCCCAGCAGGTAGACGCCGGGCACCGCGAGGAAGGCCGGGTGGACGGCGACGCCCAGCACCAGGCCGAGCACCACCGCGAGCAGCGCGCTCGGCGGGGCCAGGTAGCGCAGGTTGACCGAGCCCCGGTGGTAGCGGGTGACCACCCGGCGCCACCGGCCGTAGTCCTTGTACTGCTTGGCCAGCGCCTTGACGGACGGCCGCGGCCGGTACGTCACCTTCAACTGCGGGGTGAACCAGACCAGCCCGCCGTCCTGGCGGATCCGGTAGTTCAGCTCCCAGTCCTGGGCGCGGATGAACTCCTCGTTGTAGCCGCCGAGCCGCTCCAGCACCTCGCGCCGGAACACCCCGAGGTAGACGGTGTCCGCCGGGCCGGCCAGGCCGCCGGTGTGGAAGGCCGCGTTGCCGACACCGATCTTGGAGGTCATCGCGGCCGCGACCGCGTTCTCCCACTCGGTCTCGCCCTCGGCGTGCATGATGCCGCCGACGTTGGCGGCGTCCATCTCGCCGAGCAGCCGGACCGCGGTGGCGATGTAGCCGGGCGTGAGCAGCCCGTGGCCGTCCACCCGTACGACTATCGGGTACTGCGAGCCCCGGATCGCGGCGTTCAGCCCCGCGGGAGTGCGGCCGGTGGGGTTCTCCACCGTGCGCACCCGCGGATCCTCGGCCACCAGCTCGGCCGCGATCTCGGCGGTGCGGTCGGTGGAGGGGCCGAGGGCGATCACCACTTCCATCGGTCCGGGGTAGTCCTGGTCCAGGATGCGCCGGACCGCCGTGCGCAGGTGTCGTTCCTCGTTGAGCACCGGCATGATCACGGAAACAGCCGGCAGCTCCTCAGCAGCCTTGGTGTTCATCGGGGCCAACCGTACCGGTGTCGACGCATATCCGTCTTGTCCCGGTCCGGTGGCTCCGAGCACCCCTGGAGGGCGGCGCCGGTGCCGTGATCGGGATCACCGTACCGCCCCGGGCGCCCGGGCCCGAATCGGCGGGGGAAGCGTGCAGATTCGGGGTGGGTTCGGCGGGCCCGGTGAACGGCGGACGGCACGAACGGCGCGGGGGGGGGGGGGGGGGGGGGGGGGGGGGGGGGGCACCCCCCCCCCCCCCCCCCCTCCCCCCCCCCCCCCCCCCCCTCCTCGTGGGGGTACACAC
>NZ_JBVHYH010000088.1:0-10674 GCF_055569135.1 Kitasatospora sp. NPDC029367 | reverse complement strand
GGGGTGGGGGGGGGGGAGGGGGGGGGGGGGGGGGGGGGGGGGGGGGGGGGGGGGGGGGGGGAGGGAGGGGGGGGGGGGGGGGTTTTCTCCCCCCCCCCCCCCCCCCCCCGCCCCCCGTTCCCCACGGTTTCCCCCCGTTCCCCCCGTTTCCCCGTGGGGTGACCCGACGTCCCCCGTCGCCGGGTCAGTCCGTCGCGATGGCCGCGAGGACGTTCATCCGTCCGGCCCGGAAGGCCGGTACGAGGGCGGCGACCAGACCGATCACCACCGAGGAGACCAGCGTCACGACGACCGTGGTGGTCGGGACGGAGAGCGTCCCGAGGCCCTGGTCCCGCAGCACCCGCTGGGCGGTGACGCCCCAGGCCAGGCCCAGCCCGGTGCCGAGCACGGCGCCGAACAGGGCGATCACCACGGACTCCAGCCGGATCATCCGGCGCAGCTGGCGGCGGGAGAGCCCGATCGCCCGCAGCAGCCCGATCTCGCGGGTCCGCTCCACCACCGAGAGGGCCAGGGTGTTGACCACGCCGAGCACCGCGACGGTGATCGACAGGCCGACGAGGCCGTAGATCAGGTAGAGCAGGGTGTTGACCTGGGACTGCACCAGCTCCTTGTAGCCGGCCTGGTCCTTGACGGTCAGCTGCGGGTACTGCCGCAGCGCGTCCTCCAGGGCGGTGAGCGTCTTGGCGACGTCGGTGCCCGGGGTGGCCTTGGCGAAGAAGGTTCCGACCGTCTGGTCGGCGGCCGGGACCACCTTGGTCGCGGTGTCGAGGCCGACGAAGGAGCCGTCCCCGAACAGCTCGCCCTTCTTGAAGACCACGCCGACCGGGAGCTGCTGGGTGCGGCCGCTGCCGTAGTCGACGGTGACCTGGTCGCCGAGCCTCAGGTTGTGGTCCTTGGCGAAGGTCTCGCCGATCCCCAGCGAGCCGGTCCCGATCGAGCCCACCGAGCCGGCGACGGCCGTGGCGTGGAAGTCGGTGCCGAAGAAGCCGGCCGGCACCGCGGTCAGCCTGGTCCGCGGCTTCTGGCCGTCGGCCAGCCGGATCCGCCCGTTGTCGAACCCGACCTGGGTGGTGACGTGGTCGATGCCCGGGGTCCGCTTCACCGCGTCGATCATCTCCCCGGTGACGCCGGTCGGGCCGCCGGAGATGATGTAGTCCACGCCCACCGAGCGGTCGATCTGCTCGCTCGCCGAGGTGACCGCCGAGGAGCTGAACACCGAGGAGCCGATCACCAGCGCCAGACCGATCATCAGCGCGGCGGCGGTGGCACCGGTCCGGCGCGGGTTGCGCATCGCGTTGCGCTGGGCGAGCTTGCCGGAGGGCCCGAACAGGGCCGGGAGCAGGGCGCCGAGCACCTTGATGACGACGGTGGCCAGCAGCGGGCCGAGCACCACGAAGCCGATCAGGGTGAGCAGCAGGCCCAGGCCCAGGAGCTGCCCGCCGGTGCCCGCCTTGTCCGCCTGGCCGGCGAGCACCAGCAGGCCGGCGCCGCCGCCGGTGAGCAGCACGCCGAGGATCGTCCGGACGACGTTGGAGCGGGCCTCGGCCGGGGTGCCGTGGTCGCGCAGGGCGGCCATCGGGGCGATCCGGCTGGCTCGGCGGGCCGGGATCCAGGCGGCGACGACGGTGATCAGGATGCCGACCGCGTAGCCGGCCACGAAGACGTCGGGCCCGATCACCAGGTCGCTGGCCTTGAGGTCCATGCCGATCGCGTTCATCAGCTTGATCAGGCCGACGGCGACGCCGAGGCCGACCGCCACCCCGAGGGTCGAGCCGAGCACGCCCAGGATCAGCGCCTCGACCAGCACCGAGCCGTTCACCTGGGCGCGGCTGCCGCCGATGGCGCGCAGCAGGCCGATCTCACGGGTGCGCTGGGCGACCAGCATCGAGAAGGTGTTGATGATCAGGAAGCCGCCGACGATCAGCGAGATCCCGGCGAAGCCGAGCATCGCGTACTTCATGAAGTCGAGGCCGCTGCCGATGGCCTTGGTGTTCTCGTCCTTCTGCTCGGCCGCGGTCTTGACCTGGTAGCCGCCGCCGACCTTGGCGAGGGCGTCGGCCTTGAGCTGGTCGTCGGTGCGGCTGCCGTCGCCGTAGGCCTCGACGGAGGTGTAGGCCGGCTCGCCGAGCAGCACCTGCTGGGCGGTCGGGGTGTCCAGGAAGGCCAGCGCCGCACCGGGGTTGGTGGTGGTGAAGGTGGCGATGCCGACGATCGTGTACGGGTGCCGGCCGCCCGCGTTGTCGACCCGGATCCGGTCGCCGACGGCCAGCTTGGCCTTCTTGGCGGTGTCCGCGTCCAGTACCAGTTCGCCGGAGTTCTGCGGGACGTGCCCGGAGGTGAGCTTCACCGCGTTGCGCGGGGTGTCGGTCCAGTTGCCGACCAGGGTGGGCGCGCCGCTGGTCGGGCCGACCAGCTTGTCGGTGGCCGGGTTGACCAGGATCGCGTTGCCGACCATGACCTGGCCGACGGCGGTCTTCACGCCGGGCAGCGCGGCGACCTGCTGGGCGAGCGCGGCCGGGACGGTGGCGGGCTTGTTCCCCGGCTGCGGGTCCTCGTCCTCGGCCGGCTTGGGCGGCTGGACCGAGACGTCGGAGGCGGTCGCGGCGAACAGCTTGGAGAAGGTGCTGGTGGCGGTGTTGGAGAACACCAGGGTGCCGGACACGAAGGCGACCGACAGCACGACGGCGATGAGCGAGAGCGCCATCCGGCCCTTGTGGGCGAAGAAGCTCCGCAGTGAGGTCTTGAGCAGCATGGTTTCGTCGTCCCGCCGCTCAGCTGGTGCGCTTGCCGTCGAAACGGCGCATGCGTTCGAGGACGGAGTCGGCGGTCGGCGCGTGCATCTCGTCGACGATCACGCCGTCGGCGAGGAACAGCACGCGGTCCGCGTAGCCGGCGGCGACCGGGTCGTGGGTGACCATGACCATGGTCTGGCCCAGTTCGTCCACCGAGCGGCGCAGGAAGGTCAGCACCTCGGCGCCGGCCCGGGAGTCCAGGTTCCCGGTGGGCTCGTCACCGAAGATGATCTCGGGGCGGGCGGCCAGGGCGCGGGCCACCGCGACGCGCTGCTGCTGGCCGCCGGAGAGCTGGGTGGGGCGGTGCTTGAGCCGGCCGGCCAGGCCGACGGTCTCCACCACCTGGTCCAGCCAGGCCTGGTCGGGTCTGCGGCCGGCGATGTCCATCGGCAGCGTGATGTTCTCCAGCGCGTTCAGGGTCGGCAGCAGGTTGAACGCCTGGAAGATGAAGCCGATCTTGTCCCGGCGCAGGCGGGTCAGCTGCTTGTCCTTGAGGCCGGTGATCTCGGTGTCGCCGATCCTGATCTGCCCGCTGGTGACCGTGTCCAGCCCGGCCAGGCAGTGCATGAGGGTCGACTTGCCGGAGCCGGAGGGGCCCATGATCGCGGTGAAACGGCCGCGCTGGATGTCCACGTCGACCGCGTCGAGCGCGGTCACCTTGGTCTCGCCCGAACCGTAGGCCTTGGTCACCTGGCGGGCCGAGGCGGCGACGGCGGACGCTCCGCCGGGAAGCTGGGGGTCGTACACGGCTGCTGCCGTCGTCACTGGAGTCTCCTAAGAAGTGGCCCACCCGTCGACCCCCACCCTCCCGATGCGGTCGGCCGGCGGACCCGATCGGATCGGGCCGCCTTGTGTGGGGCGGGGATGTAGGAACCACGTTAGGAGCCGGTCCCGGACGGCTCGTCCTCCGTCGGAATGAAGCGCTGCAACCAAGGTTCTACGGGTGCGGCACCCCTTTCCCCTAGGGGGTGCCGCGAGCCTTCTCGGGGGCGCCCCGTACGGGGTCGGGCCGGCGGCGGGTCAGCCGGTCAGCACCGGTGCGGCCAGCCGTTCCAGGGCGTCGGCGAACCCCTCCACGACGGGGACGAGTTGGGCGTCGGTCTCGCACTCGACGAGGGTCCGGCCGTCCTCCCCGGCGGTGATGTGGCGGTCGAGCACGAACCAGCCCTGGGTGATGTGGCCGGCGCCCATCGAGCTGAGCACCGGGCGCAGCGCGTAGTCGACGGCGAGGACGTGCGCGGGCGAGCCGCCGGTGGCCAGCGGCAGGACGGCCTTGCCGGCCAGCGCGTACTGCGGGAGCACGTCGAGCAGGGCCTTGAGCAGGCCCGAGTAGGCGGCCTTGTAGACGGGGGTGCCGATGATGACGCCGTCGGCACGGGCGAACAGCTCGGTGACGGCGACGATCCCGGGGTGGTCGAAGTCGCCGGACAGCAGGGCCTGCGCGGGCAGGCTGCGGGCCTCGAAGGGGATGACGTGGTGGCCGCGGTCCACCAGGCGCGCGTCGACGTGGCGCAGCAGCCGGGTGGTACGGGAGGTGGCGGACGGGGAGCCGGAAACGGACAGGACGGTGGCCATGGGTTCACCTCTGGCTGGAAGCGGGTCGGTGGTCTCGACGGGCGCGCTTCAACGACGACAGAGCGAACCGGACACACGCTGGAGGTCGACGTGGCGCCGACGCGTGAGTGCCCAACTCTGATCCATGTCGAAATGCAAACACGGTGCGTTCGAACCGGTCAAGAATCGTTTCGGCAGCCGGAACGACGGTGACGGGCACGTTTCACGCCGGAACGATCCGGTACGTGCATCAAAACTGCTACAAGAGGCCCGGCTGGGACCCCCGGGGGGAGTCAGCCGGACCGGGGTCGGGCATCCTCGACGGCATGAACACGTGGCAGGAGGGCCGCCCGGGCGGCGGAGGCAACCCCTACGGAGGCAACGGCGGCGGCGCGGCGTCCGAGCCACCGCTGCCGGCCTCCCTCAACCCGCGCGGGGCCGGCGCGCCCGCCCCCCGGCAGCCGGAACCGCCGCACCGCCTCGGCGGCGTCCCGCCGCAGGGCACCCCTGGCGGCCCCGGACGGCCGGGCCCCGGCGGCCCGGGCCCCGGCGGACCGGGCCGGCCCGGCGGCCCCGGTGGTCCCGGCGGCCCCGCCGGTGCGCGGCCGGGCGGTGCGCAGGCCCGGCGCTGGCCGCGGCGGCGGATCGTCAAGTGGACGGTCTTCGGCCTGCTGATCGCCGTCATGGTGACCGGCGTCTCCACCTGGTTCTGGGCGGACTCCAAGCTCAACCACGAGAACGTGCTGGCCGACTACCCGGGCCGCCCGGCCGCCGGCAAGGGCACCAACTGGCTGATCGTCGGCTCCGACAGCCGCGAGGGCCTCAGCGAGTCCCAGATGGACACCATGCACACCGGCCACGACGTCGAGGGCAAGCGCAGCGACTCGATGATGATCCTGCACGTCGGGGACCACGGGAACACGCTGATGAGCATCCCGCGCGACTCCTGGGTGCCGATCCCCGAGTTCAGGACGAGCGCCGGGAAGACCGTCAAGGCCACCACCTCGAAGATCAACTCGGCCTTCGCCACCGGCAACGGCCGGCTCCTGGTGCAGACCGTCGAACTGAACACCGGAATCCGCATCGACCACTACGCCGAGATCGGCTTCGCCGGGTTCGCGGGCATCGTCGACTCCGTCGGCGGCGTCCAGCTGCACATCGACCAGGACATCAAGGACAAGGACTCCGGCCTCGACCTCAAGGCCGGCGACCAGACCCTCAACGGCACCCAGGCCCTGGCCTTCGTCCGCCAGCGCCACCAGATGGCCGACCAGGACCTCGGCCGGATGCGCAACCAGCAGAAGTTCCTCGGCGCCCTCGCCCACCAGGCCGCCTCCCCGGGCACCGTGCTCAACCCGTTCACCTTCTACCCGCTGGTCGACTCGGCGCTCGGCACCCTGATCGTCGACGACGACTGCGGACTGACCGACCTGGGCTCGCTCTTCCTCGCCATGAAGGACGTCAACGGCGGCGGCGGCAGGAGCATGACCGTCCCGATCGGCAACGCCGACTTCCACACCAAGACCGGCGAGTCGGCGGTGCAGTGGGACGCGGCCAAGTCCAAGCAGGTCTTCGAGGCCTTCAAGAACGACACCGCGGTGCCCGAGTTCAAGTAGCCGCCCGGGGCCTGTCCGTCGGACAGGCCCCTGCGGCCGTCAGGCGGGGTCCGTCGGGCTGCCGCTCGTTCCGGCGGAGGCGGCCACCGGCAGCCGGTCGAGCACGATGCCGAAGTGCTCGCGGTACGCGGACAGCGCGGCGGCCTCGGTGAGTTCCTCCTCGGTGCGGGTGCCGTCGGGGGCGGTGCGGACCAGCCGGGTGCCGTTGAGGGTGGTCCGGCCGCCGTCCGCGGCGAGCATCGAGCAGGTGGTCCCCCGGGCGAACGGGGACTTCGGCGAGGTGGCGTGCCACCAGCAGGTCGGCACGAAGTCGGCCAGCGGGTACGGGCGTCGGCCGATCCGGTACTGCGGCACCCCGTCCAGCAGGACGTCCAGGTCGCCGTCATCGCCGTACGGCCGCAGCAGCGCCGTGCCGTGCGGGTCGGACTGCTCGGCGCGCCCGTCCAGGCGCACCGGGAGCCGGGTGAACCGGCCGAACCCCACGTCGGCCAGCCAGGGCTCGTCCAGGTCGACCCGCAGCGCCAGGTGGTCGAACGGCGGCCCGGGCTGGTCCCCGCCGAAGACCCGGGCGGCCAGCAGGCTCACCCGGTACCCCAGCGAGCGCAGCAACTCGGCGAAGGCGCCGTTGAGTTCGTAGCAGAAACCGCCGCGCCGACAGTCCACCACCTTCGCCACCAGCGCCGCCGGGTCCAGCACGATCGGCTCGCCGAGGTGGACACTCAGGTTCTCGAACGGGACGGCCCGCAGATGGGCCTCCTGCAAGCGCGCCAGGCCCGCCGCCGACGGCGCCCCGGGGTCCGGCACCCCGATCCGCTCCAGGTAGGCCGCCCGTACGGCCGGGGGCAGTTCCTCGTACGCGTTTTCATGATCCACCCGGCCATTCTCCACCCGGGCGGCGGGCCCGGGCCGGTGGGCCGCCGGCATCGGCCCTTCGGCCTGGGACGCACCTCCAGGAGGCACCACCGGGAGACACCACCGGGAGACACCACCGCCCCGGAGCGGGAGATCGGCAGATCCGACTCCCCGCTCCGGGGCGGTGGTGTGCGTCAGGGCCCAGGAGGGCTGCGGTCAGACGGACTCGACCACGCCGGACTTGGCGATCTTGATGGTGGCCGAGGTGCGGCCACTCGACGAGCCGAGGCTCTCGATCTTCTTCACGACGTCCATGCCCTCGACGACCTCGCCGAAGACGACGTGCTTGCCGTCCAGCCAGTCGGTGACGATGGTGGTGATGAAGAACTGCGAGCCGTTGGTGTTCCGGCCGGCGTTGGCCATCGAGAGCAGGCCCGGGCGGTCGTGCTTGAGCTGGAAGTTCTCGTCCGCGAACTTCTCGCCGTAGATGCTCTTGCCACCGGTGCCGTTGTGGTTGGTGAAGTCACCGCCCTGCAGCATGAAGGCGGGGATCACACGGTGGAAGCCGGAGCCCTCGTAGCCGAAGCCGTTCTGGCCGGTGGCCAGCTCGCGGAAGTTGCGGGCGGTCTGCGGGACGACGTCGTCGAACAGCTTGAAGACGATGCGGCCCGCCGGCTCGTCGTTGATGGTGATGTCGAAGAAAACGTTGGAACCCATGCAGGGATCATGGCACGAGCGGCCGCGCGTCGCGCGCCACCCCCGTAGGGCGCGAGGTCACGGCGGCGTGTTATCCGGCCGTCCGGCTCGCCCGGCCGGCGCCGGGTAGCCGCCCGCCCCTCCCCCTCCCCCCGGCGGGCTCAGGCCTTGAGCTTGCGCCACACCGTCTCCAGGGCGGCGATGTCCGCCGCGTCCAGCCGGTCGGTGAACACCGGGGCCAGGACGGCCCGCCGGGTGGCGTCCGCCTCGGCGAAGAGCGCACGGCCCTGCTCGGTCAGCTCGATCCGTACCGAGCGCGCGTCCGAGGCCGAGGGCGTACGGGCCACCAGCCCGCGCCCGGCCAGGGCATCCACCACCCGGGAGACCTGGCTGCGGCTCAGCATGGTCTTGGCGCCGAGGTCGGAGGCCGCCACCGGCTCCCGCTGCCCGGCCAGCCAGAGCATCACCTCGAACCAGGACAGCGGCAGCCCGTGCACCCGGGCGAGCTCCCGGTCCACCCGGGCGGCCAGCGTGGTGCCGGCCCAGACCAGGCCGTAGAAGGCGTGGTCCTGCTCCGACAGGGGGCCCAGGGAGAGATCGGCGCGGTCCATGCCGTTCATCGTACCTAGGTTGCGTGCGTGTGCACACAGTGCCGGGGTCGACGGGCGCCTCGCGGGCCACAGGCCGCCACCGGAACGGCCGACCAGTAGCATCGGCCTCCAACCAGCCCGAGGGGGGCGGAACATGACACGGATCGGGGTCTACCTGGCGCATCCGCGGCCGGGCAGCTTCAACCACGCGCTGTACCAGGCCGTGGTGGACGAACTGCGCGGGCGCGGCTGCGAGGTCCGGGCGCACGACCTGTACGCCGACGGGTTCGCGCCGCTGCTCACCGCCGGGGAGACCGGCACGGTCGACGACGCCGGGGCCGCCACCGACCCGCAACTCGCCGCGCACCGCGCCGAGGTGGCCACCCTGGACGCCCTGGTGCTGATCCACCCCAACTGGTGGGGCATGCCGCCCGCGGTCCTGGCGGGCTGGGTGCAACGGGTGCTGGTCCCCGGCGTCGCGTACAAGCTCGGCACCGCCGACGGCGAACCCGCCGGACTGCTGCGCGCCGGGCGGGCCCTGGTGCTGAACACCTCGGACACCCCCGAGGCCCGGGAGCGCGAGGAGTTCGGCGACCCGCTGGAGCGGATCTGGGCGGCCTGCGTGCTGCCGTACGTCGGCGTCACCGACGTACGGCGGACGGTGTTCCGCACCGTCACCGGCGCCCCCGCCGCCGAGCGCGCCGAGTGGCTGCGGCAGGCCCGGGAGCAGGCGGCCGCGCTGCTCGACTGAGCCGGCCCGGGCGACGGGGCTCGGGCGAGGGCGCTCGGGCGAAGGGCGCTCGGGCAACGCGGCTACAGGTCGAGCTCCGCCACGGCCTGGCCGCCGCTCAGCTCGCCGGTCGGGCGGAAGCCCAGCCGGGCGTAGAACCCGGCGGGGCCGTCCGGGCCCGGGTGGTAGGTGACCGTCGCCCGGGTGCCGCCACGGCGGCGGATCTCCGCGCAGACCTGCTCGACCGCGAACCGGCCGTAGCCGCCGCTCTGCTGCCCGGCGTCGACCAGCAGGCGCCACAGGCCGGAACGGAGGCGGTCGTCGGGCCGCTCGGGGTGGAAGCGGAGGTCGAAGAAGGCCATCACGAAGCCGACCGGCCGACCGCCGTCCACGATCAGCCGGGGCCAGGCCGCGTCCCCGTACACGTACGCCTCGGCCAGCGACTTCGCCACCGGGGCGACCAGGCCCTCCTGGTCGGGGCGGACCCGCAGGGCGAGGGCGGCGTCGATGTTCTCGGGGGTGAGCCGGGCGAGGCTGATCTTGTCGGACATGGCGGGCAGCCTAGGCAGCCGGGCTGCCCGCCGTCGCCCGAATTTCCCCGGCGGCCGCCGGGGCAGGGATTCAGACCCGGTGGGCCGCCGGGGCGGGGATCAGACCCGGCGGGCCGCCGGGCGGGGATCAGGCCCCGGCCGGGAAGTCGGTGCCGCGGCCGACCGCCGCCCAGGCCTCGGCCTCCTGGCGGGCGCCGTCCAGGTGGCCGAGGACGGCGTCCACCGCGTCGGTGCCGAGCGCCAGCCGCAGCGGGGTCCGCTCGGCGGCCAGCGCGCTCAGGATCGCCGCGGCGGCCTTCGCCGGGTCGCCCGGCTGCTTGCCGTCGGAGTCCGGCAGGCCGGTGCGGACCGGGCCGACCAGCGGCTCGTAGGCCTCGATCGGGGCGGAGTGGGCCAGCGCGCCACCGCCCGCGAAGCCGGTCCGGAACGCGCCCGGTTCGACGACCAGCACCTTGATCCCGAAGCCGGCCACCTCCTGGGCCAGTGCCTCGGACAGCCCCTCCAGGGCGAACTTGGTGGCCGAGTAGGCGCCGACGCCGGGGAAGGAGAAGCGGCCGCCCATGCTGCTCATCTGCACCACGGCGCCGGTGCCCCGGGCCCGCATGTGCGGCAGCACGGCCCGGGTGAGCGCGGCCGGGCCGAAGAAGTGCAGCTCCATGAGGTCGCGCAGCTCCGCGTCGGTGGTCTCCTCGACGGCGCCGATCAGGCCGCGCCCGGCGTTGTTGACCAGCACGTCGATCCGCCCGTGCCGCTGCACGGTCTCGGCGACCACGGCGGGGATCCGCTCCTGGTCGGTGACGTCCAGCTGCACCGGGACCAGCCGGCCCGGGTGGGCGGCGGCCAGTTCGGCCAGCGTCTCGGGGCGGCGGGCCGCCGCGACGACGGTGTCGCCGGCCGCCAGCGCGGCCTCGGCGATCGCCTGGCCGAAGCCGGAGTTGGCGCCGGTGATCAGCCAGACCTTGGCGTCGGCGCGCTGCTCGGGGGTGCTGCTCATGATCCGTGGTCTCCCGCAATGATCGTGCTCGGCAAACGAGTTGACGATCATTTATGACATCCGGCAACCCGTTCGTCCAGGAGAGTCGGATGCCGGACCAACAGCCGGACCAACAGCCGGACCAGGGCCGGACGAACAGCCGGACGACGAACGGCCCCCGACCGCACGGCGGCGGTCGGGGGCCGTTGCGAAGTGCCGGACGGCTACGGCAGGTTGCGGGCCATCACGATCCGCTGGACCTGGTTGGTGCCCTCGTAGATCTGGGTGATCTTCGCGTCCCGCATCATCCGCTCCACCGG